>JAPWVK010000240.1 GCA_029241965.1 Candidatus Methanophagales archaeon | reverse complement strand
GTTTTTTTAATCCCCCCATTTCTATTTTTTTAAAATAGTGATAAGAGATGGAAGTGGATTTTTTAAAAATCAAACAAACCATTCACCGCAACTCTTCCCGTGCTATAACCATTCTCTGTATCTCAGACGTCCCAACAGCGATGCTGAGTATCCGCGCATCCCGTAAATACCGTTCTGCCGGGCATTCCTTCGTGCAGCCAAAACCGCCATGTATCTGCATCGCGTTTGCCGCCGCACGGAACGCAACTTCCGAGGCATAAAGCTTAGCCATGGACGCCTCCTTTGTGAACCTCGCTCCGCTATCAGCGAGATAAGCCGCTTTGTAGGTAAGCAACCTTGCCGCTTCTGTCTCCACCGCCATATCTGCAAGCATGAACTGAACTGCCTGGAAATTAGCGATAGGCTGCGAGAACTGCTGCCGTTCTTTTGCATACTGCTTCGATACGTCCAAACAAGCCTGAGCAATGCCGACACCGATGCAGCTTGTTGCTATTCTATCCCTATCCAGAGTAGTCATACCTATCCCGAACCCGTCGCCCTCAGCGCCAAGCAAGTTCTCCGCCGGCACTCTACAATCGCGGAACTCCAGCCCGCCTACAATGCAACCTCGCATACCCATCATATCCTTTATATCGGTAAACGAGAACCCTTTTGTTCGCTTCTCCACGATAAATGCGCTCATACCTTTCCGCTTTTTGCTCTTGTCCGTATACGCAAATACTATATAGATGTCCGCAACGGCGGTGTTTGTAATAAACGCCTTTCTTCCGTTAAGCACGTAGTCATCGCCTTCTCGCACCGCGGTCATTTCTATAGAAAGTGGATCCGATCCTGCGGAAGGCTCGGTTAAAGCAAATGCGCCTAATTTGTCGCCTTCACACAAAGGCTTCAGGTATTCCTCCTTCTGCGCATCGGAACCCGCATAGTGAATGGGGAACATGGTGATAAGCCCCGCGGAACTTAAGAATCCAATGCTCGCGCTAGCCTTTGTAAGTTCCTCTAACATCACGATATAACTCATTAGAGTTGCACCAGCACCGCCGTATTCCCGCGGGAACGGTATCCCAACAAGTTTGAGCTCCGCCATCCGCCTCGCTATGTCAGAAGGGAACTTCCCTTTTCTGTCTATTTCTACCGCTCTCGGCAATACCTCTGTCGAGGCGAACTGCCGCGCTATGCCCTGAAACTCCCTATCACGCTCTTTTAAGTCTAATTCCATCCTCGTCACCATGAACCCTACTGTAAAGAAAACTTATATTTAACGTGTTTATCTAAAACCTTTCTTTCAAAAAGAAAGCTTTACCAAAGAAATATTATACTTCATATACATTAAAAAAAGAAGTGAAAATAAAAAGATTAACTAATCGGGGGTAACAAAAACGAAAAAGCCTTCAGTGAACATAGGAATGGTAGGACACGTAGATCATGGTAAGACGACCTTAGTGAATGCTTTGTCTGGTGAATGGACGGACCGGCACAGTGAGGAGATAAGAAGAGGCATATCTATCCGGCTTGGTTACGCAGATGCTACCTTTCGAAAGTGCCCGGTTTGTAAAGAGCCTGATTGCTACACCATAGACGAGCTATGCAAACATTGCGGGTCAAAGACCGAAGAGTTACGAACCGTTTCTTTTGTTGATTCGCCGGGACATGAAGCGTTAATGGCGACAATGCTAAGCGGCGCTGCGATAATGGACGGTGCGGTTCTTCTCATTGCGGCTACGGAACCCTGCCCACAGCCACAGACGAAGGAGCATTTGATGGCCCTGGACATAGTGGGCATAGAGAGGACGGTGATAGCACAGAACAAGATAGACCTCGTATCGCGCGAGGAGGCAATAGAGCATTATTTGCAGATAAAAGAGTTCGTTAAAGGTACGATTGCCGAGAAAGCACCCATTATTCCTATATCCGCGCAGCAATCCGCAAACATGGACATGTTGATACAGAGTATAGAGCAAACAATACCTACACCTTCCCACTCTTCTGAGGAAACACCACAGATGTATATCGCTCGCTCTTTTGATGTGAACAAGCCCGGAACGCCGATAAAAAATATAAGAGGGGGAGTAATCGGGGGTTCATTGCTCATGGGCAAGTTAAGAGTGGGTGATAAGTTAGAGATAAGACCCGGTCGAATGGTGACTGCGGGGGGTAAGGAGAACTGGCTACCGATAGGGACAGAGATAACCTCTATAATGGCGGGTGGTGAGAAACTAAACGAGGTGACTCCCGGTGGTCTAATCGGTGTGGGCACAAAGTTAGACCCAAGTATGACGATAGAAGACTCACTCGTGGGGCAGTGTGTGGGTTTGGCGGGCTCTCTGCCACCGACCAGGGATGAACTCACTATCCAATTTCATTTACTGGCGCGTGTTGTTGGTGTTGCAAATGAGCTGGCGACCACGGCGATAAAAGTAAGTGAGAGTTTAATGTTAAGTGTGGGAACAGCAATCACGATGGGCGAGGTGAAAAAGGTGACTAAGGATACGTTAAAGGTAAAACTAAGTAGACCAATATGCGCAAAAGAAGGTTCTCGTGTCGCAATAGGCAGGAAAATAAGGGCAAGATGGCACCTTATAGGTGCGGGTACTTTGATATAAGGTAAATTAGCAATTAGCAGTCGTATTTCGAATATACGTACACTTTTAGTAACTACTCACCCCCTGTGTCAATCATATAGAACAGACTGAAGGAATAAATGGAGACCCTCTAAAAGCATCGTGAATAGCATCGAGGACACGACGCCCGTTCTTCCGCGCTGTGGAGATATACCCACGAATACTACAGAACACATCCGCTCCTTCAGCAGTTCGGAAGGTGCCTGACACCTTCTGTTTCACTTTCATCATACGTATATCCCTCTCAGCCAGATTGTTGTCAAAAGGCACATTAAAATCGTACATAAATGCCAACACTTCCTGTTTGTGTTCCTTTAAGCGGTCAAGCAGATTTTTGGGCGGAGATTGTTTGACTCTGCCCCGTTTTCCTGGTTCTTTCTGCGGTGGCGGATTCATTTCAAGTCCGTATTCAATAATCTCGTCATATCGTGCTTCATATAGCTCTATCTTTTCAGGATCGAGGTGATCACTGTACTCACTGACCAAATCCACTTCTTCCTTGATGTCTATCAAGCAGCGACTCAATTTTTCTGCCCACTCCTGCCCGTATTGCTCGTAGACGAATATGGTGTCACGCAAGTGGTGGGCATTGCAGAGACTGTGCTTTAGATGGTCATATCCAAAGTAGGGACTCCAGTGATCATGCACCGCTCTCCCACAAAACTCTGGTAAAATTCCCATCGCGTCCATTGCCTCCCTGCCACGTTTCTGATGCACAGTATAATACGTCAGATAAGGTGTACAGGCAACATGCAGCCAGTGCAATTTGTTTTCCACAGGCAAACCCGTTTCATCGAAGTTGACTACATCAGCGTTTATCAACTGTTCCTTAATCGCCTCGTTAGCGGGTTTTACGCACTCTGCGCAGGTTATGTTCGCCTGAAGTGTAATCGCCTCAGAGGGGCGATGACCGACAACATCCTCGAAGAATTCGCTGATACGCTCCAACGGGATGAATTGATAGTTGTTCAGGTATACAGCCAGCGCTTTGACGCGGTTGCCGTATTGCACTGATGCTGTTACGTCAAGAGGAAAAGAAGCGGTATTCGCTGTGCCACAGCAGGAACAGATCTTGATCTCTGCCTGATGCTCAGTTACTTCCAGTTGTATAGGTGGAATGTCAAAGACCTGACGCTTCTTATAACCCGCAACTTCGGTATCTTCAAGAGTTACACCGCACATAGCGCACTGCCCAACCTTATGCACCTCTGTGTGGTCCGGGTTTTCCGATGGTTCCAAAGTGTGCCCTTTATGCCCCTTCTGCCCGCCGCTTTTTTTGATGCCTGTTTTTCTCGTGCTTTTAGTGCGGTGCTTTTTGAAACCATCGCTGGAAGGGGGTTTGCTGCTGTTCTTGCTATTTTTGTTCAAATGATCCTGTTGTGCCTGCAATTCCTGAATGAGCCGCTCAAATAGTTGAATGATCGCCTCTTCTCCTTGCCGGTAGGCTGCACGAATTTCATCACGGGTAGGTATATTCATCGCATTGTTCCTCCATCAATTGAAAGGTTTTATTTACAACTATTGGGATGGATAATATAAAGTCTTATCTGCAATAAATTCGTAGTGGGTGAGTAGTTAC
>JAPWVK010000239.1 GCA_029241965.1 Candidatus Methanophagales archaeon | reverse complement strand
TGGAAGAAAAATGACATTTGTGTGCTATGAGAAGGGACCTCCGATAGAAAACGAAGTTTTTGGATGCAAATTATCAGATTGGAATCATCCTCTGCTTAGCCGCAGCTAACAATTGATTTGCACCCGAAGGGTGCTTTCTTGGTTCGTTTTTGTCGCAATTGCTTCTTCAAACAGCCCGATTGCTTTCTCATGCTCACCAGTCACGTGATAGTGCATTATCAAACTCGAATAGAACCCGTTTCGCTTCGCAAATTCTATCGCTCTATCCCTGTCTATCTTCAAATACAGCGCAAACCGAGTTTGTTCGCTCAGTGATGTCTTGCGCTCAATTAATGCACTTGCAGTGCCCGTCTTTCCCGCGTTTATCAGAAACTCTATGAACGATGATTCATCCAAGAACCGCTCAATGTAACTATCAAAACGCCGCAACCGTGTCGCATTCGCTTCTTCCACCAGCCTATCGAAAAACGGCACGAGCATGCCATAATTATCCGCACTATATAACTCCCGCAACCGCACAAAATCGCGTTCTTCCAACTGTTGCATTGCAAACGAATCGCATAAATTCTCGAATATCTCATCACCAAACGTATCGTCCGCGTAATCATCATAAAAATAGCCGTATTCCTCGCAGTTCTCCACCAGGAACTTCAATATATGGAAAATCAGCTCTTTCGTCAATATCTCTTCATTTGTCTTTAATAATCGTGCGAAATCTTGCACAAATTCCATATCGGCATAGCAGTACTCTATCCGCTTCAACATTGTCTTTAGTTGTTTATCAACTCCCTTTACCAGTTTTTCATTTGTACTTCCCGTCTCTTTCAATGGCATTAAATACGGTAAGAGTTCGAGAGGGTTTGCATTCACCAACCGCACAATTAGCTCTTTTAAGTCATCAGTACTTGCACATTCTATACTCGCCATCGCCTCATCACCGTCTGTATAATTGCCACTGAAATATTGAAGCAAAATGGCAACGCCGTGTTTACAGTTCAGGTGATACGGACAGGAGCATTTGCATTGGAAATCGTCCAGGTCCACTTCCGTTTTGTATCTCTCTGTCCCTACAACTTCACCAACTAGAGTATTCCGGTATTTCACGACAGTCAAAACTCTGCCCTCATCGAAATACCCTTTTCCCCGTGCATAAATTCGCTCGCCGTAAGTTTGCTTTAGCTCGTCCATTCGATTCGTTAACACCACTTCTGTTTTATAATAAACGCCACTACTTTCTCCGCACACTCGTCCACACTCATCTTTTCGCTATCCACCACAACCTCGGGATTCTCGGGCGCTTCGTACTGTACGTTCACACCCGGCACGGTGGCTCCTGCCGTTTTTGCCGTTTTATATATACCCGCAGGCGCGTGTTTCGCTTTCCTGCCTCTTTCTCTGTCCATACACGTGTCTAAAGAGCATTTTACATACACTTCTGCGAAATTACGTATAGTCGCTCGTGCTCGTCCCCTGTATCGCCTTCTGTTTGCGGTTGCATCTATGATAACCGGCTTGCCACTATCCACAAGGAGTTTAGCCATGTAAACCAGTGACGCATACACAATCTCTCTTTCCTGCTCCGAGTAAGAAGGTTTTGGCGTGATAAATTTTCTTACCTCGTCAAGTTCGAGTACTTTTACTGCTATTGCACGTTCTGCTAAAATCTTTCGCACTTTCGCTGCTATTACCGACTTACCACTTCCCGGTAAGCCGGTTATCCATATCGCCCATGTCATTTTTATTTCGTTACCTCATTTTGGTACTCGCATTCGATTAAGTTTAGCAAGAACTCACGATTCTGGCAGAATAGGCTATACACCTTTTGGTTTTCCGTGTGTAATTCATGGATTCTGTCACTGAGTTCATCATGACTTAAATCTCTTCTTTTCCACTTCTGGAAGTCATCATACAACGGGTCGAGGAGTTCCCTCATTCGCTTATCGTAATATGCTGCAACAATCTCTCGCTCCTTTTTTCTTTGCTCTTTTATTTTTTCCATGCTTTTATCTATTTTTAAGAAAGCTAAACAACAAAAATAAACTTCTCGGCCCAAACGATTAATCAATAGTAAGATTTAGAATGGATTGAAGTGTATCATCAATCCAAGGATTTTTGTATTCTCGAAGTTTCGCTTTGCTAACCTGATAAATTCTTCTTTTGCCGTTGAACTTTCAAGGATTTTGTATATGCTCTCAGTAAATTCTAATTCTGCCTCGGTCAACTCAACCCACGAATCTAAAGCCTCTTTTTTTTCTTTTTCGTTTTCCCACTGCATGGCTTCTTCTGTCATTTAGTGATTCTTAAAGCATCAACTGTTTTTATTGTTTTATCGTGCAGCATGTTATAAATTTGAGTGAGCCAAAACCGGAGTTTTAAGCCCTGTGGAGAATTACTGTTCCGGGGGTACTGAGATTTATATTAAGCACAAATATTTACAAATATACCCACTGTTTCTTTAGTGGCGAGGTGGTGAAATGATAGGCAAAAGCGTTACATTAAAAATTGGTTCTGCGGCTTATGACGAGTATTCGCCAACATGAATATTTTTATGATGCGGTGAAAGATAGGGCGTATGGAAGAAAATGAGGCTTTAGAGTTTAAAAGAAGCACTTCTGAACTGAAAGAAGCGATAATTTCAATAGTTGCTATACTTAATAAGCATCAAAACGGCAAGTTAATCTTTGGTGTAAAGAATGATGGAATAGTAATCGGACAACATATCACAGAAAATACACTAAGAAAAGTTTCTAAAGCAATCTCGGACCATATTGAGCCAAAGCTTTATCCCATTATAAGAAAACAAAAAATAAGCAATGAAGAATGTATTGTTATAGAGTTTCAGGGACAGGATATTCCGTATTATGCTTATGGTAGAGCTTACAAGCGGGTTGCAGATGAAGATAGATTGATGTCTGCAAAGGAGATTGAGAAATTAATTTTAGAGAAAAACAAGGAAAAGCTTAGATGGGATTCCGAGGTTTGCAAGGAAGCAAAACTTACAGATATCAGCTCTAAGAGATTGAAATGGTTCTTAAAAGAAGCCGGGCATGAATATCATTCTGTTAAAAACTCGCTTGACAAATTGGGATTACTTAAAGCTGGGAAATTGTTGAATACCGCTGTTATTCTCTTTGGTAAAAAGTCGCAACAGTTATTCCCGAATGCAAAGTTAAGATGCGCTGCTTTTGCCACCACTACCACTTCTCTTATTGTGGACAGGCAGGAATTTGAAGGGGACTTATTCTACCTGATTGATAAGGCGGAGGAGTACATTCTCAAAAACATCCATATTGGCATGAGGGTGGAAGGGATGCGCAGGATTGATATTCCGGAAATTGACAAAGATGCTTTTCGGGAAGCGATTATCAATGCCTTTTGTCACCGGGACTATTATGAACGTGATTCAGTAAATATAGCCGTTTTTAAGGACAGGCTGGAAGTCAGGAGCCCTGGCGGGTTATATGGTGGTCTAACTATTGAGCAAATCAAGAATAAAATGGTTTCCAGAAGGAGGAACGAGGAAATCGCTGATATGTTTCACGAAGTTCATTTTGTGGAGAAGTGGGGCAGGGGGATTAGCTTAATATTGGATAAAGAGCCAGATGCAGATTTTGAGGTGGTGGCCGGGATTTTTGTCACAACATTTAAGCGTAAACATTACGTGTCAAGTCCTGCCCAGATGACTGTGGAGAAAACAAAGGTAGAAAAGTTCGGTGAAAAGTTCGGTGAAAAGTTCGGTGAAAATGAGTTAAAAGTGATTGTCCTGCTGAAACATAATTCCAAAATAACCGTTTTAGAATTAGCGGGAAAGGTTGGAATTACCACAAGAGGAATTGAAAAGATACTTCAACGATTAAAAGAAAAAAGCATAATCAAAAGAATCGGCCCTGTCCGAGGCGGGCATTGGGAAGTGATAGGATAAGTTATTATGGGTGAGGCAAATAAGTAAAGAAAGGAACAATAAAAATGTCAAATAACTATGCGCATTTGGGCTTTGAACAAAAACTCTGGAAAGCAGCAGACAAATTAAGAAGCAACATGGATGCCGCCGAGTATAAACACGTTGTATTGGGTTCGATTTTTTTAAAGTACATCTCGGATTCTTTTGAGGAGCGACACGAACAATTACAAGAACAGGTGAGTGAGGGTGCTGACCCAGAAGATCGTGATGAATATAGAATGGAAAACATATTCTGGGTTCCCGGTAAAGCAAGGTGGAGTTATCTGCAAAAGAACGCTAAGCAGCCAGAAATTGGAAAAATAATTGACGATGCGATGGAGTTGATTGAGAAGGAAAATCCTTCATTGAAAGGAGTGCTGCCAAAAGATTATGCCCGTCCCACTTTAGATAAAAGAAGATTGGGCGAATTAATTGACCTTATCGGGACAATTGGGTTGGGAGATTATGAAAGCAGATCAAAAGACATTCTCGGCAGGGTGTATGAATATTTTTTAGGTGAGTTTGCCAGTGCAGAAGGAAAAAAAGGCGGACAGTTCTACACGCCAAAGAGTATTGTTAAGCTTCTTGTAGAGATGATTGAGCCATACAAAGGCAGGGTTTATGACCCTTGTTGTGGTTCAAGCGGAATGTTTGTCCAGAGTGAAGGATTTATTCGTGCGCATAACGGACGGATTGACGATATTCATATTTTTGGGCAGGAGTCTAATCCTACAACGTGGAAGCTCAGCAAGATGAACCTGGCTATTCGCGGGATTGACGGGAATATTCAACTTGGAGATAGTTTCCACAACGATTCGCATAAAGACCTGAAAGCGGATTTTATACTTGCTAATCCGCCATTTAACATGAGCGATTGGGGCGGAGAGCATCTAAGGGATGATGCAAGATGGAAATATGGCGTGCCGCCGGTAGGCAATGCTAATTTTGCCTGGGTGCAGCATAAGATACATCATTTAGCACCGCACGGAATAGCAGGTTTTGTTCTGTCAAATGGCTCAATGAGTTCTAACACGTCAAACGAAGGAGAAATCAGGAGAAATATTGTTGAAGCTGATTTGGTTGATTGCATGATTGCTCTGCCATCCTAACTGTTTTACAATACAATGATTCCTGCCTGCCTATGGTTTATTTCCAGAGACAAGACAAACAACAAATTCAGAGATAGAAGCGGAGAAATCCTGTTTATTGATGCTCGCAATATGGGTGAAATGATTGATAGAAGACACCGGGAATTAACTGATGAAGAGATAAAGGAAATTTCAGGTACTTATCATGCCTGGAGAGGCGAAGGCGGAAAGTATGAAGACGTTCTGGATTTTGTAAGTCCGCGACACTGGAAGAAGTAAGAAAACATGAACACATCCTGACTCCGGGAAGGTATGTTGGGTTTCCTGAAGAGGAAGATGATGGAATACCATTTGAAGAAAAGATGAAAGAATTAACTGCTCAACTTAAAGTGCAGATGGAAGAAGGAAAGAAGCTTGATGAAGAGATTAAGAAGAATCTTGAGAGTGTTGGGTTTAAGGGATGATTAAAATGGCTACAAAAAAAAGTTTCAAAGAAGAATTTGCGAAGTTTTGTGAGAGTCTAGACCTGACAAAATTTAGAGAATTACTTAAACAAAATACTGGCGAATATCCTCATATCGATTTTAAAGAGATGTGGTTAGAAAAAGAGAAACTCGCAAAACATGTTTTGGGTTTTGCTAATTCAGAAGGTGGGGTTTTAGTTTTTGGAGTTAAAGAAGAACACGATGGTAAATTAACAATAAAAGGGCTTGATAAATTTGAAGATAAAACAGATATAAAATCAAAACTAAAAAAATATTTGCCTTCAGAAATTGAATTTGAAATTCATAATTTTGAATATGATGATAGTAGTGAATGGAAGAATATTAAAAATAAAAATTTTCAGGTTATTGTAGTTGAAGATACACCACAGCATTTGCCATTTCTTGCATTAAGTTCGTCAGGTGACATATTACATAAAAATAGGGTTTATTATAGGGGTAAGACTAGTACTGACGAAGCAACATATGATGAACTCAAAAAGATAATAAATAGAAGACTTGATACAAATACAAGTACCACAGCAGAGGATTCATTCAAGGAACATCTCAATCAATTAAAAATCCTATATTCTTTTATTGATAGATATGAAACTAAGACCCCATTTTGGATAACTGATTTCGCCGCATCTCTGTCTTCGTTATCGGGAACAAGAGAAAAGAATCAAAATTATCCAGATGAAGACTTTGAAGCTTTTATTGTTAAAATGATAACGCGAAAGAAAAGTATCATTGAATCAGAAATAAGGTTTTGAAATATGGCAACGGAACAAAAATTCAAACAAACGGAAATAGGATTGATTCCTGAGGATTGGGATGTTGAAGTTTTTTCTAACGTAATAGCTATAAATCCCAAAAGAGATATTAAAAAAGGCACAACTGCTAGAAAAATATCAATGCAAAAATTAATAGAATTTAAACGAAAGATTGATGGATTTGAACTTTCAGAATTTAAAGGTGGTTCTAAATTTCAAAATGAAGATACCCTTATGGCGAGAATTACACCTTGTTTAGAAAATGGTAAAACCGCTTATGTAGATCTTCTAGAGGATAACGAAATAGCTTTTGGGTCTACAGAATTTATAGTTCTCTCAGGTAAAGATAATTTAACTCGTAATGATTTTGTATATTATCTCGCTATTTCTCCCAAAATAAGAAGAATAGCTATTCAGTCAATGACAGGAACTTCGGGAAGACAAAGAATTCAAGCGGATTTACTTGGGGATGTTGAAATAGGAATTCCTTCTCTAGAAGAACAAAAATCCATCACAAAAATCCTCTCTGACTTTGACTCAAAAATAGAGCTTCTTCAAAAACAGAACAAAACCCTCGAAGCCATAGGGCAGGCAATATTCAAACATTGGTTTATTGATTTTGAGTTTCCAAACGAGGAAGGCAAACCTTATAAATCGTCTGGCGGAGAGGTGGTTTTTAATGAAGAATTAGAGAAGGAAATTCCGAAGGGGTGGGAAGCTAAACCTCTTGACCAGATTGCAAATTTTTTAAATGGTTTGGCATTACAGAAATTTCCTCCGGAAGGTGATGTCTTTTTACCTGTCATTAAGATTAAGGAGCTAAGACAGGGTATTACCGAGCAAAGTGATAAGGCAAGTCCGAATATTGATAAAAAATATATTATTAATGATGGTGATGTATTATTTTCTTGGTCTGGAACACTTATGGTTGTTATTTGGGGTGAGGGAAAAGGAGCGCTAAATCAACATTTATTTAAAGTAACTTCAGATAATTTTGAAAAATGGTTTTATTATTATTGGATAAAAAACCATCTAAGAACATTTATTGGTATAGCAAAAGATAAAACTACCACAATGGGGCATATTAAAAGACACCATTTAACAGTCTCAAAAGTATTAGTACCAAACGATGTAATTCTTGGAAGAATGAACGAGATAATGAAATCTTTTACCCGCAAAATAATTAAAAATAAATTAGAATTAAGAAGGCTAATAAGTTTAAGAGATACACTCCTACCAAAACTCATGTCAGGAGAGATTAGGGTTAATAATTTAGAGGCGAGTACAGAATGAGTGGTAAGATCTCTGTTAAAGACCAGAAGATTCTTTGTCTGAAGAGTGGCAATCGATGTGCGATGCCAGAGTGTCATAAAGAATTAGTTATACCAAAGGCGGGAAATGACCCGGCATCAATTATTGGTATAATTGCACACATTAAAGGAGAAAATCCAACCTCTGCACGTTATGACCCAGAGATGACGGACAAAGAGAGGAATTGCTATGATAACCTGATTCTTGTTTGTAGTGACTGTCATAAAATGGTTGATGACCAACCTAACACGTATCCTGTTGAAAAATTACATAAAATCAAAGAAGAACACGAGCATTGGATTATTGAATCTACAAAAGAAGAGGTTATAAATATCAGTTTTGCAGAGCTTAGCGTCGTCACAAAATATTTGGCTTCTGGAGCGTACATTCCAAGTGATTTCTATAGACTCATCCCACCAAAAGATAAGATCAGAAGGAACAGTCTTTCTTCAGAAATAGAAAAATTAATAACAATGGGGATGATTCAGGTGAGGCAAGTCAAAGATTTTATTGATAAAAGTCTTGACATTGAGTTCGGAGAACACCTTAAACAAGGTTTTGTTGTAGAATATGAACAATTGAAAAATGAAGAAGGTCTAGAAGGTGACGATTTGTTTAATGGAGTACTTGACTTTGCATCTGGCGGGAGCAATGATTTCAAAAATCGTGCTGCTGGGTTAACCATTTTAGTATACCTGTTTGAGAAGTGTGAGGTGTTTGAGAAATGATCCTTCCAACCAAACATATTAAGTTGTCTAATTCATTGTTAGGCGTAGGTGCTACTCTTTTGAAGTATCTGGATAGAAATCGAACTGTTACTTCGTTGTGGAATGAAACTCACACTTTACCTGAGATAAAGACGTTTGATAGGTTTACACTTGGTTTGGATTTCCTATTCCTGGTAGGTGTTATTGATTTCCAAGATGGCTTATTGAGGAGGGTGAAAAAATGATTTACTCAGTTAGGTGTGATAAACCATCATTCAAGAGCATTAAATTTGATCCAGGCTTTAATGTTATTCTTGCCGAAAGAACTAAGGAATCCACCATAAAAGATTCAAGAAACGGCCTTGGAAAGTCTACCCTTATTGAAATTATACATTTTTGCTTGGGTGCAAAAAAAGGTGAGACTTTAAGCAAACCTGAGTTAAATGATTGGACCTTCACTTTAGACTTGGATTTGGTGGGTAAGAAATATTCCGTAACACGCAATACTTCAGCAACAAATAAGATAATTATTGATGGGGATTGTTCAGATTGGCCTATAAAGCCTGATGTAGATAAGAAGGCGGGAAGACAAATAATGTCTGCTAAGAACTGGAAGAGCATCTTAGGGGTCCTGATGTTCGGTCTACAACCTTTTTATGCTGAGTTAAGATATGTTCCTACGTTTAGGAGCTTGATCTCTTATGTGATAAGGCGTGATGGACAGAGTGGAGCTTTTCTTAATCCGTTTCAACAATACAAGAGTCAGTTAGAGTGGGATAAGCAGGTGAATAACACATTCCTGCTTGATCTTGGATGGGAATACGCTTCAAAATGGCAGGTTATCAAAGATAGGATGAAGGTTCTTACACAGATAAAACAGGAAGCACAATCGGGCTTGCTTGCCAACCTTATGGGAACCACAGGAGAAACAGAGGCATTAAAAATTAGGTTAGAAGCCCAAGTTAGACAGGAAGAAGAACACCTGAAGAGTTTCAAAGTTCATCCACAGTATAGCAAAATTGAGAGAGAAGCAAATGAGCTGACCAATAAAATTCATAAATTGGTTAACTTGAATATTAGTGATAAAAGAGTTCTTGAATATTACGAAGCAAGTCTAAAGGAGGAAGTAGATGCTAAATCTGAATCAGTAATCAACATTTATCAAGAGGCCGGTGTGATATTGCCTGGTTCAGTAACAAAAAGATTGGAGGATGTTTTGTCATTCCATAAACAGGTTGTTACCAACAGAAAAGAGTTCTTAACATCAGAAATGGAACGCATAAAAAATGCGATTGCAAGAAGAGAACAAGAAAAACAAAGCCTATCGACTGAACGTGTAGAACTTATGCAGATTTTGCAGAAACATAGAGCATTGGAAGAATATACGCAATTACAGAATAATCATCAAAAAACTGTTGCAGAGTTAAAAGACCTTACTATCAGATTGGAAAATCTTAAGAAGTTTGAGCAAGGTAGAAGTGCTATTACGGTCGAGCAGGAACTTCTTCAGCAACAGGCAGGTACGGATTTAAGCGAAAGGAAAACACAAAAAGAAAAAGCCATACTACTCTTTAATTCTAATTCTCAATCCCTTTATGATGCTCCTGGAACTTTATCTATAGATATTTCAAAGACAGGGTTTAAGTTTGGAGTTAAGATAGAAAGATCAGGTAGTCATGGGATTGGAAATATGAAGATCTTTTGTTATGATCTCATGCTTGCCCAAATTTGGGCTAAAAAGGAAAAAAACACCGGATTCCTTATACATGACAGTATACTCTTCGCAGATGTTGATGAGAGGCAAAAAGCGTTAGCTTTGCAACTAGCTGCGCGAGAATCTGAAAGATTAGGTTTTCAGTATATTTGCACTATGAACTCTGATTCTATACCTAGAGATGATTTTGATCAGGATTTCGAATTTGATAAATACATCAGAAAAACATTTACCGATGCTACAGAAGATGGCGGTCTTTTAGGAATACGATTTTGAGGTCCCAACATGAAAAAAGTTATCACAGAATCCGAAGTTGAAGAAGTCGCTTTAGAGATCCTATCAGAATTAGGTTATACCTCTATCTACGGTCCCGACATCTCACCAGACGGCGAAAATCCGGAACGAAACAGTTATGAAACAGTTGTTTTGGTTGAACGATTAAAAGAAGCAATAGACAAATTCAACCCAACTATTCCAGACGAAGCAAAAGAACAAGCAATCAAACAGATTCTTAGAACAGAAAGCCCTGAATTAGTGACCAATAACAAAAATTTCCATAATTACCTGGTTAATGGCGTAGATGTAGAATACCGGCACGAAGACAGAATCAAAGGGGACATTGTAAGTTTATTTGATTTTGAAACCCCCGAAACCAACGATTTCTTAGCGGTAAACCAGTTCACCGTTATTGAAGGCAACAACAACAGAAGACCAGACATAGTCTTGTTTGTAAATGGTCTGCCATTAGCAGTAATAGAATTAAAGAATCCTGCCGATGAAGAAGCAACTATCTGGTCTGCATACCGTCAATTGCAAACGTATAAAGATGAGATTCCGTCCCTGTTCACCTATAATGAATTATTAGTGGTGAGTGACGGGACACAGGCAAGAGCTGGAACTATCACTTCCAATCAGGAATGGTTTCTGCCCTGGAAAACAATAGATGGGAAAGAACTCGCACCAGAGGCTTTACCGCAATTGCAGGTTCTTTTGCAGGGGATGTTCGATAAAGGCAGATGCATGGATATAATCCGGAATTTCATCACATTTGAAAAAAGACGCCGTCAAACCACCAAGATACTGGCTGCTTATCACCAGTACCACACGACAAACAAGGCAGTTACGAAGACAATAGAAGCTATCAACAGAGACAAAAGAGTTGGTGTTGTCTGGCACACCCAGGGTTCTGGCAAAAGCCTTACTATGGTCTTCTATACGGGAAAGCTAATACTCCATAAAAAACTGGAGAATCCGACTATTGTTCTATTGACCGACCGGAACGATTTAGATGACCAGCTATTTAATACTTTCTGCGCTTCCGGGTCGTTACTACGACAGTCGCCAACGCAGGCAAAAGATCGGGAAGACCTTAAGAAGAGCCTGAATGTGGCTTCTGGCGGTATAGTGTTCACAACAATCCAAAAATTCTTCCCCGACCAAAAAGGAGGAACCTATCCTGTTCTGTCAGAAAGGAAAAATATAATCGTAATTGCAGATGAAGCTCACCGTTCTCAATATGAGTTTATTAACGGCTTTGCAAGGCATATTAGGGATGCACTGCCAAATGCTTCATTTATTGGGTTTACCGGCACGCCCATCGAACTATCTGACAGGAGCACACCGGCAGTATTTGGTGATTATATTGATATATACGACATACAGCAGTCAGTAGAAGACGGAGCAACAGTAGGAATCTATTACGAAAGCAGATTAGCGCCAATAAAGTTAAAAGAAGAAGAAAGACCGAAGATTGACCCCGGATTTGAAGAAGTCACCGAAAACGAAGAAGTCTATAAAAAAGAGAAATTAAAATCAAAATGGGCGCAATTAGAGGCTGTAGTCGGCAGTAAAAAACGAATTGGGCTCATAGCAACGGATATTGTTAAACATTTTGAACAGAGACAGGAAGCAATAGAAGGCAAAGCAATGATAGTCTGTATGAGCAGGCGTATTTGCGTTGATTTACATAATGAAATAATCAAATTAAAACCCGAATGGTATAGTAAGGAAGATGACAAAGGCATTATCAAGGTAATTATGACCGGTTCTGCTTCTGACCCTCTGGGTTGGCAGGAGCATGTAAGAACAAAACCGCGAAGAAGAGAACTTGCAGAACGATTCAAAGACCCGGAAGACCCATTTACGATTGCCATTGTCCGGGATATGTGGCTTACCGGATTTGGTGCACCGAGCTTGCATACAATGTATTTTGATAAACCAATGCGTGGTCATGGATTAATGCAGGCTATCACACGAGTCAACAGGGTCTTCAAAGATAAACCCGGTGGATTAATTGTTGATTATTTAGGCGTTGCCCCTGACTTAAAGGAAGCTTTAGCTACATACACGGAAAGCGGCGGCAAAGGCAAACCCACATTCAATCAGGAAGATGCTGTTAACGTAATGCTGGAAAAATATGAGATTGTGGTTAATTTATTCCATGGCTTTAACTATGAAAAATTCTTTACTGGCACGCCAAAGGAGAAAATGGCATTAATTCCTGCTGCTATTGACCACATTCTAAAACAAGATGATGGCAAAGAAAGATTACTCAAATATGTAACTGATCTTTCAAAAGCATTTGCATTGGCTGTACCAAATGAAGTGGCACTAAAAATCCGTGATGAGGTCGGGTTTTTCCAGGCAGTTAAAGCGTCTTTAGTTAAAACTACAGTTACCACAGGTAAAAGCGAAGAGCAATTAGATTCTGCTATTAAACAGATCGTATCCAAAGCAATAGCCACTGATGACGTAGTTGATCTTTTCAAAGCAGCAGGATTAAAGAACCCCGAAGTATCAATACTGTCTGATACGTTCCTTGCAGATATTAAAGGTATGGAACACAAGAACTTAGCGTTAGAAACGTTAAAAAAGCTACTCAATGATGAAATAAAAACAATGCAAAAGAGAAACATTGTGCAAGCCCGGTCTTTTGCTGAAATGCTCGAAAGAACCGTTAAACGATACCAAAACAGAAACATTGAAACTGCACAAGTAATCGAAGAATTAGTGAATTTGGCAAAGAAGATAAGAGACGATAAGAATCGAGGAAAGCAGTTAAATTTAACAGAAGAAGAGCTTGCTTTCTATGACGCACTGGCAGATAACGACAGCGCCGTTCAAGTTTTGGGTGATGAGACATTAAGAACAATGGCTACGGAATTAAGCAAAACAATAAAAAACAATCTGTCCATTGATTGGACATTAAGGGCGAATATCCAGGCTAAATTAAGGGTTTCTATTAAACGATTGCTTAGAAAGTATGGTTATCCACCGGATAAGCAGAAAGTTGCTACAGAACTCGTATTGAAACAAGCTAAACTAACATGTGGGAATTTAGCGGGAGCTCCTGCTGCTGCTCTCTAATTTATGTATTGTATTTGTACAGCGAATTAAAATTTATGCTGTAAAGTAGTTAATGGTCTACTAAATCTATGTCAGCATTATTATTTTTCTCGTGAAAATCTGTGTAATCGGGTGGTTATAAAAAGGAGCTAAACAAATACGATCAAATTAGTTTTTGACTCTCCCGAAAGCTATAATAATTGTCTTTTCCTATTATGACATGGTCTATAATCTTAATTTTTAGAAGCTTCCCGGTTTCATTTAATCTGTTTGTAACATCCTCATCTACTTTTGAAGGTTCTGCATCCCCGCTCGGATGATTATGGACCAGAACAATAGCATTCGCGCTTTCTTTTATTGCGGATTTGAAAACCTCTCTTGGATGGACTAAGGATGCATTAAGGATTCCGATAGAAATAATTTCATCTTTGATTACTCTGCTCTTCGAGTCAAGATGGAGAATCATGAAATGTTCTTTATCTTTTCCTGACAGTAACGGCAGGGCATAATCATATACATCTTTAGCGCATTTTATTGGCTTTCCCTCTCTTTTCGATATTGCATGCCGCTTATTAAATTCAAATAGCGCAATAATTTGACATGCTTTTGCAAACCCAATTCCTTTAATTTCTTGAAGTTCTTTTAATGCCAAATCGGAAAGTTTATCTAAGCCATACTCATTTATTAATCTGTGTGACATTGCAATTGCATTTTCGCTTTGATGGCCGGTTCTTAGAATTAAAGCAAGTAACTCGTCATTGCTAAGCGAATCAGGCCCGTATCTTTCTAATTTCTCTCTCGGCCGCTCATCTTGACAAATATCTTTTATTCTCGTATTCTTTGATTTGCTTTCATCGCGATTTTTTTTGAAGAGCGCTTTTCCCACATCACTAACACTCAAATCATATTTATCAGCGAATTTCCGTATTTCATTTAACACATCCAGGTAGTAATCAGGAAGTGAAAGGATATTATTTGGTCTTGTTTCTATTTTAAAAATTTCATCGTATACATGAGAGGATTTTGATTTACCTCTCTTTCTGTCTCATTCTTTATATACTTTGGGGGTATATTCCGATGTTTTCGGGGGTTTTTCAAAATCCTCATGAGTATTAAAAACGCAATATTTTTGGGGATTGTGAAATGTTAGTATACAACTTGCTAATGATATGCCCACCCCTTTAATTGTACATAATTTCCTTATTTTTTTGCTTTCTTCTTCCATTTCAAATGCGTCCCCTGTAATCGTTTCTATTTCCGAACCATCCATTTGTTCAAGGGAATTAATTGCCAACAATCTTTTTTTCCCGGAACCGTTATGAAATTTCCATTTCACTATCGTTATCAGATCTTCTCTTGTTAGGAAACTCTTTTGGCGTATTCTATTCTCTATTTCGTTTTCTAAATCAACTGATTCATTCGTACTGTTATACTTCTGTAGCCATTCCGACACTTCTTGGAGTTGCATTAAATTAGTTATAGTAAAATGGAGTTTATAAAATTTTATATTTATCTAAACCCTGTTCTTTAATCAAACAATTTGACATATCAATTACGTTCTCTTCTTTAGTCCCTTTCTGAAGAATAACCGCAAGTAATTCGGCATCACTTAAACTGGCCGCACCACTTTTTAAAAATCGTTCTCTTGGTCTGTTCTCTTTTGAGATGTCTTTTATTCTCATTCAATTAGTTAATAATGGTGTATTTAATAAATCGGCTCTTTGCTATTTCATGTGGGTAATTGGAACTTTAAGTGACTCAATCGAAGGTATATCATAGTGATGAAATTCGGGATATTTCGATAACCACGCGCACTCCGTTTTAATAATTGTACAACACTATTAGTGCCCTCTAAAATCCCATTAGTGATTTTTGAATCAAAATAATTCAGGACTCCATCCC
>JAPWVK010000238.1 GCA_029241965.1 Candidatus Methanophagales archaeon | reverse complement strand
CAACAGGCTCCCGTACAAAAGAAAGCGGAAGGATTGATCACAGTTTCAATCCTTGTTTTCTTAGACCTTTTTGCAACTTTTGATCCTGTATTAATATGGTCAATACCCATTGCGGTTTCTATCCTTGTTTTCTTAGACCTTTTTTCAACTTCTAAGAAGTATTAGATATACCAGTAGTAGATTTAAGTTTCAATCCTTGTTTTCTTAGACCTTTTTGCAACTTGACAATGAATGGGTTAGGTTTCTCGATAGACTAAGTTTCAATCCTTGTTTTCTTAGACCTTTTTGCAACACTCAAAATTTTGCTCCATACATAGTTTCAGGTATGTACATATCCCTCCACCTATTGTTGATATAGATGGCTGGTCATACATAAAAAGATACATATATATTTTATTCATGCACATCAGCCAAGAAATTCACAAGATAATATGCTCTTTAACATCAGGCATCCGCCCAATAATTAGCACCCCTTTTCTACATGCCTCACATAGATCAATCACATGAATCTTATCCCATTCACCCAGATCCATCGCGTTTATCTCTTTTAACATCGCTTCTTTATCTTTTAAGGTTACAATCCCATTGAACACGCTGTATTGCACCCTCCGCAGCCCATAATACGCGAGCCTTTTTGCGAGACGACTGCGTGTGGCATCTTCTTTTATGTCATACACGACGTATAAGTGCCGTTCTTGTTTCATCTTTCCTTACCTGTATCTGAACCCCCCATACCTCCCGTTGTTTCCTATCGCCTTCGCTAACAACTTCGCTTGCTCGAAGATAATGTCCAGAAACTCCAATCGCTCGCCATGAACTGTATATTCGTCCTCAAACCTATTGTATAACGCATCCAGAAACATCCGCCTCATTCTTTCGCTCATGTAACACATATCCTCTCTTTGGTCAAATTCGTCCGCTCGCACCTGTCGCTGCGTTATCTGCGTTATCACGACTCGATCAACAATCGGCTGCCTGAACTCCTCAATCAAATCGAAACTTAACGCTGGACGATTACGGTATGCCACATGCAAAATACCCTCATAAGGATTCAAACCCGCTTGCATCAACGCATATTCCACTCGCGAGTTCAATACTGTATACCCATAACTCAACATTGAATTCATAGGGTCGTGTGGTGGATGCTTCTCTCTTCGCGCAAACCCGAACTCTACCGGGATTATCTCCCTCAACGCACTGAAATAGGTCTTTGTCGCATCGCCTTCCACGCCCATTAATGCTGCCTTGCTCTTTATACCACGCAACGTTGCTCTTCTATTATTTAGGTATTCTACTTCTCTGTCAAAATCCACCGCTCTATTCTTTGCCAGACTCTGCAATATCCGCAATTTGTTGTAAATCGCGCAATCCATAATCTCTTTCGCTATTGCTAGTCGCTTTCCTTTATCCATCAGTATTTGCTTCCGCCACACGTCTGTAATCATATTATAATCGCTTCGGACAACACGTGCGAAGAAATTGGCAGGGCCATGCTCGACAAAGACTAAATCCACACCGTTCTTCTGTAACAACCTGATGACACCGCTTGTTATTGACGCTTCTCCGGCTATAATTACTTGTTCTACTTCACGTGGTGATACCTGAACCGGCTCGCCTTCTTTCGGACTTATCAATATTAATTCGTTCTTTCGCGATACTTTAACGCCATAACCGGATATTACAATATTGCGAAGCCGTCGTTCTATCATTCTTACACCTCTTACATTTTTAATAACCACCTATTACACAGAGTCTCACAAGATTTCACTCGTTCTTCTTTTTGTACTGATTTATCCGGTATCTATTTCTTGTGCCAATCCTGAGTTAATCTCGTGGTTACTTTGTTTTCACCACCCCGAACCCCTGCGAGACTCCCTTCCCCAACCCGAAGAACTCAGGTATCCGGAAATTCACCCTGAACTCGCCCGTGAAGCCTATAAGCGGTACGCCTTTGTACTCCACTTGCTCATCGTCTAAACGCGAATGCACATACAGCGTTCTATCCACTACATAATCTAAACCTTTGCACATCGAGAGGATATTGCCCGCGAGGATGGCTTTCAAAAACTGCTTCTTCTCTCGCCAATCCCCTATCACTTTATAGTTTTCGTAATTTGCGGGATTCAATGCGAGCCAGTGTGTCAGGAATTTATATTGATTGTTCGCACGGCAGGGACCGAATTCGGCGTTCCTCTGCGTCATCTGTATGCTTTCTACTTTATATACGCTTTTGCCTAATTTCAATTCCGTTAGATCGTCTGCGATTTTCTTTAGCACGTCCGCACCCTCTTCTATGCCTAACACAAGTGGTGTGCCTGCTATTTGTTTGTATTGTATCCGAGGGTAGGTATATAAGTAGCCGGCTTCTTCGAGGTGGTGATGTAGAATCGGGTATTGTTTGAATCTGTTCGCAATGTAGCCTCTGAGTTTGGCTGCGTCTTCGGTTACGGGTCTGTCTGTGTTGAGGATCAGGACGAGAGTTTTTAGGGTCATGGATGGCTAACCTCACAATTTAGGAAAACTCGCTTCTTCCATTAAATCGTCAAGTTCAGGAAGAACTATCTTAGCATGCTTCTTTACTTCGTCAAATAGCTCTTTTGCCGTCTCTTTCTCCACGGGCTCTAAACCGTGAGCTAAAATTGAGATGTTACGCTTTTTTAGCAGATCTTTTAATTTGTTATTTCCCAGATACACCGTATCGGCTTCTTCCCAGCCCATGTCCCTCAATAAGTTGAATTTGTTCGCCAGGCCAAGCTTTAATCTTCCTTTATCATCGGCATAATTTTCATATCTACTTATATCAACCTTTTTCCGCTTCAGGTCTTCTATCGTAAATTTGCCCTCTGATAAATCATTCAATCCTTCTTCTGCTAATTTAATCTGCGAAATCAGTTCAATTGCTCGATACAGCCTTGCTACTGCATCATCGTATTTCCCTTCTTCGATACGGCGGTATGCGCTGTTTATCAAATCAACGAGTATAAGCGTTTCATAATTCTCAACCCTATTCAACCTTCCCAAGAAGCTTTTATTCTGAGAAAATTGCCTATCACTAATTTCTACTAATATTTTAAAAGCCTCTTTATGATCGAATTGATCCCATAAATCGTAAGCATCAATTAACTGTTCATACTTTTCTTTTTCTTCTAATATGACTATCTGATTCAAAACGCTCTTAGCCTCTCCGAATCTGTAAGAATTGACAAGATTCTTCACCCGGTCAAAAAGTAGCTTATCATAGGCAGAATAGAGACTTTGCTCCACTATTTTCTCGGTACCCTGTACTACAATACCCTTCTCTCCCCTCTTCCCAGCAACAAGATTCAATTTCTTGTGATACAACATGGAGCATATTGCCGCACTCATTGTCATCGTCTTTGTTCCTGAGGTATAATCTATGACAATCTCATAATCTTCTTTCCGACCTATTTCATCTTTTATCCTTTCGAAACAATCATCAAATTCATCTATCTTCGCTATCGTAACAAATTCAGAATTAATCAGTTCTTCTCCTTTTTTTTCATAATACTGCTTTTTGACTGATTCTATAGTCTCTGTACTCTCTTCGGAGCCGAAAAATACAATCCTGTCAGGATTATAATGCGTAATTGATACTAAAAGCCCATGAGCTAAACTCTTTATGCTTTTCTCATCCTTTCTCCCGGTTCCAACCGTCATAAACAAAGCTCTTCTCATCTCAATTGCCTATCTTTAATTTCACCCAGCCCAGTGGATATTTCGGCTTTCCGTCTTCCAATACGAATTTTCTGGTTTTGGGAAATTCATCAGGGGACGATCTATAAGCTGCAAATCTCAGATACCGGTAAAAATCCGGGTCGTTTATTCTGATTAACAAATCAATTGTATTTGATAAGAACCCCTTATCTGCGCCCATCCTCAATAATGGGCTGTTCGATTGATTATCGAACTCGGATTCATAAAAATTATTCACATCCAAATTATGCTCTCTCGCGTATTCTGTCTCTGATTTTCTTAAATCATCCGCAAAAGTGTATATACCTGTTTAGAAAAAATGTGCCACCTACATTTTCAGTGAATTTACGAGGCGTGTTTCCTCTTTAAGTAACTCACTCCTGCCAATTTTCTTCAAAGTATCCGTTATCGCCTTCGTTACATTGAGGTACCATGTCTTT
>JAPWVK010000237.1 GCA_029241965.1 Candidatus Methanophagales archaeon | reverse complement strand
TGTTCTATCGCCATCGAGCGTGCAGACCATCTGCAGAAACACATCGTCCTCCAGCTCTTCGTCCAGACAGTATGCGTTCTTGAAGCCCAATATCATCTTGACAATGTACGCTAGGCTGATTTGCAGTGGCGTATAGACACAATTACTCCTCTTTTCCACTTTCATATCTTCCAGAATGTTCACAAATCCCAATCCGTAAAGGACGTAGAGCATGAGGTTGAATCCCGCCCGTTTCGTGGCGGTACGGTGTATTTTCTTATCGAAACGTACGAATTTCTGCGAGTCCATCTCTTTGCTTATTCGGGGGAAGCGGGGTTGCCGAAATAGCACTTCGTGAATAAAACCACGTGAAATCTATCCAAGCTCTCAAAGTTCATGCAGTCGTGGATATATATATGCGATTAAAAGACCAAGAATTCTGTTGAAATCAGTGCCATCCGCTGCCTGAACTTTGTTACTGCCCCTTTTTGGGGTACAGTCTCAAGTCCTATCTGCTACATACGCGACTTATTTGATGACAGGAAGTCTAGCGTCTCTTCTATGTTCATCCTCGCTAATGTCGCAAATAGGAATAGGGACAGCATCGAAGCGGCGGTGTAATCTTGCCCGTCATATTTCTGCACTTCTTCGTTCTCGGTGAGCCAAGTAAGGGCGGTGTTTAAGAATTCCCGGCACCCTCGTGCCCCATCCCGTTTTCTAAGCCGGTTCAGAAAACTCCACAACTCCAGCAAGTATCGCAGGCAGCCCCAATCGTGGGAATCATAGTTGAAGTCACTCGGCTGTACTCCGGTATCGGATAGTGCGCGGGCTTTTGCGAGAATGTGATTCAATACCATACGATGATGGCAGTGGGTAGAGTTTATATAACTTATGTTTCGTGTTGAGTATGCCTTCCATAACTTTAGATTGGGCAATAACACTAAGCTATTTGTGTGAGGAAACTACTTTGGATTTTAGAGATTGTAAGAGTCGTAAATTACGATAAGCGAAATTGGGTTGATACGCTTAGACCAAAAGGTGCGGAATCCGCCCATAATGGCTACCATAACGTTATGGTGGATGGACATACGATTTTCGGCTTAAAGATGGCTTCTAAGGTGTTCATAAGTTCTGTGGTGGGGAACTTGGTAAGCCCTATATGCTCCCGGAATCGCTGGGTAGGGACCCCGTAAGGGTAACCGATGGCATAGAGGGTAGAGGAATAGACAAAAAGCGAAGACAGCTTGTAATGTGCTGTATAGGGGTTCAAAATCTGCCCGAGCCCGAAAGGGTGCTGACTTACCGAGCGGTGTTTCATTGTATGCACGGAGGCAGAATGTAAGTAATTCAATTACGCCTGTAAAAGGCGAGAGACTTACAGACATTCAGCATATGTTAACAGGCTGCAAACAGGAATTACAAAAGCAGTTAACTGCTGCCCGATACAGAAAGGGTTATGAAATGCTTGAGCGGTATGAAGGGAAACTTTCACGTACCGTTATGAGACGAGGAGGGGCGAGCAATCGCCCCATCCTTAGTCGGCTTTTTAATCTTGCTATACAAATCACAAAATACAAATCACAAAATGGCGACTTTCTATGACATATACCAAAAATACCCTCACAATCTAAATCAGCCTCGATCTATTCTTCGCTCAGAAACGCTTTGAATTTACGCTTGAATTCGGGAATTTTGGCGCTCAGCAGTTCTATCAGTTCCGCATCTTCCTCTTCTGTCATTCCTCTGTCGTAATGAGCATGGATATAGCCACCAACAATAGAATCCAATATTCCGGCGGTATAACTCAGTAAAGATTCAAGCGTTGACTCTATTCCTATTCTTTTTAAGAACTCGTATTCCGATTCTGCTATTTCATCAAACCTCAAAAGCCAGTCATCTATCGCTTCTTCTAAATTCTGTTTTGCCTCGTCTGGGAGTGTCATGTTTCTGTAATATAACTATTGATTTAAATTCAACTAAAACCGGTAGTTATACTCTGCCAGTTCTTCTGCAATGTGTAAATAAGCGCACCAAATCCCAAACTAATTGCTACAATACTTATTAACACACCTGCAAATGGAATTCTAAAGAGCAGGCTTAAAATTACGAATCCGATGACAAAAATCAGTATATCGTTGGTCTTAACTTTAAACAGGTCAACAATCTTCCTGCCAATGGCAAACGATACGAAAAGACAGGAGAGCATCAACGCAATGCTAAAAAGCATACCCAAAATTAACGCAACGGGAAGGCCAATAATGGTTACAGCAAGCAATGACATCAAAATTACAGATACGATTATAAGCGCAAATCCTACTACGGTATTCTTCACAGGTGCGTTCCTTACTTCCGCTTCAACCATAAGGAATTGGGACGGGAACAACTTGAGCACGACTATGCCGAGAATTAGGAATCCTACGGTTATGAGAATATAAAGAATATTCGCCAATTTAATCATCAATTCTTCTAAGCCTTGCAGACCTTCACTTTTCTTGAAATCTACACTGCCCGCACTGCCAGTATTCTGGAACTCCTCGGCTCTTACGGTTAAGTTGCCTACAATCGTACCAGCATTGAGAACGTTTCCACCTGCAATGACTGCATCCTTGCTAATAACCGTAGTGGAATGGATGCTTATATTGCCTCCTGCAATGACCGCATTTCTTGCATCGCCTCTCAAATCTATATCGCCACCCGCAGCTACAATTTTGCCGCCAACATCTGAATTGATTGATATTTGACCTCCAGCAACGAAAACATCACCGCTTACCGGTGCATTTATATTAACGTTGCCACCTGCTATTACAACGCTTGTAACAGGGGCATTTATATTGACATCGCCACCTGCTACAAAGACATCATCGTCTATTGGTGAGTCAACAGATACATGATCGCCGGATAGCATCTCCAGTGCCGGGACATGGGGCAATAGCAGAAATAACATGAGTGAGATGAAAATTAATCGCTTCAGACTACCACCTGACATGTGTTTAAATGCCATAGTTATCTGCTCCGCTTATCCTATGAATTTCAGGGTATAAAAGCTTTTCTATCTGGTTCCTGTAGCATAAGTCATTACGTTTTTACCAAAAAAGATGGTGGCAAGTAAACGAAGCAAATATGAAATAATCATTACTTATTGCTGCCACAATCGCCTTTTTCAAGGAAATAAAAAATATAGGATTGGAAAAAAAAACCAATCCAAAGCTATTTTAGGTTTTATTCTTTTCTCTGTTTCCGTCGGTTGAAGTACAGGAATAGTCCCAGTACTGATAACGCTGGTAATGCAATTGTTGCGAATTCTGGGATTTCGCCTGGATCGCCACCAGTACATTTTGTGATTACCACATCGTCAACCCTTACATTCTCTCCGCAGTCAAGAGTCGCATCAAACCGTATCCTGAAATTAGAATGGAAATACTGGCTGTCTGTTATGAAGTCGGTATAATGCAACCATGTATTGTCACTACCGAGATTATCAAGTTCAGCAACAGGGTCATAGTTACCTGCGTCATCGTAGTAATAAAGTGTAAAATCATTAGAGTCTGTGTTATGTTTTCTGATCCAGAAACTTACTATCATGACATTAGCATCATCTGCATCTAAAATATCACATGTAAAAGTTCCTTCTTTATTGCATTTCGCTTTGGCCGAGTTGGGGGCGCTGTGTTTTATATTAGTGCTTTTTCGCCAATTATGCCCGTCATCTTCCCACTTGTCGTCCCAGTTGTCGGTATCAAAACCATCATCAAGCAAGACAACACTGCTCCCACCATTACAGACACAGAACGCTGCATCTGATATATCAGTATTGAGTAACACGCCACCTTCGTTATCAGTAATTCCTATATGATAATTTGTGCCATCGTCATCCCCTGTTGTATCCCATGGAATAGTGTAAACACCGGTGTGATCAACATAAACGGAACCAATAGAAGTCCAAGGACCACCGGGACCATTTTTACTATAACCTACTTGAACATCTCCTGTGTTTAAATAGACCCCTACTATGACATAAAATCTCACATTAATTGTTCCTGAAACCATTTCCCCACCATTTGGGTCAACAACTCTCAAATACCAGACTAGATCAGTAAAAGTTGTCTCAGTAACATTCCCTGTTCCATCAGAAACAGTAACAGTATACAGTCCTTCGACACCATTTAGAGCGTATTCGTAATCCAAAAAGCCACCCTCGTCATCAGTCGTTGGTAAAGCACTTCCATTACACCTTACGTCACCGGGACAAACATCTGTTTCTGCTCCGTTCGGCGTGGTTATGTCCATTTGTACTAATTGCGTGTTTGGCTTAAAGCCAGAACCGCTTATTTTAACGATTGAATCAGGCGGGTAGTCATCTTCATCAGTCCATATCTCAGCCTCTGCACTCACAGACGACACCGTAACCAGCAACGCTGCTAATACTATTCCCACTATCAACATTTTTGTTTTCACTTTTTTCGTTTTCACCTCCTTAATTTTTCAAAATCCGCTTTTTTCTCACTGCAATCCTTACCGTAATTTTGCTTAACCTGAAGCAATATTATATAGAGCCTCTGGAAGCAGACCTATCCTATCCCCATTAATAAATCAATTTACTATTTTTATCCCTTTTTCAGATAATTTTTGTGATAGTCATTTAAAACCGTTTTGTACGCATTTGTGATAGTATTTTCCAAATATAAGAACATATAAAAGC
>JAPWVK010000236.1 GCA_029241965.1 Candidatus Methanophagales archaeon | reverse complement strand
ATGCAATAACTCCCTTGCCACTTCCAACCGATTTTTCATAAAAGTTAGCCAGCTTGAATGATTAAAATTGTCGTTATAACCAAAGGAATCGTTGCCGGTGTTGTAGGGTGGGTCAATATAAATCAGCTTTACCTTGCCTCTGAACTGTGTTTTTAGTATATGCAATGCCAGCAGGTTGTTGCCTTTGATAATCATGTTTTCCCGAATCGTTCCATTTTCATCCCGTTTTATTTCCGTTACTTTTTGTTCGCCGTCCGACGAATAGCGTTTCCAGTTGGTCAGTACCTTCGGGTCAAACAACTGGTCAATCTCATCCTGCGCCAGTATTTCATTAAAGAAAATCTCTTTGCGCTTTTCTTCTTCTTTGGTCTGCCCGCCTTCCAACACGCAATCCTTATATGGCCAGACAAGCGAAACTTCGCCCCGCTCACGCATGAATTTTCCCTCAATGTTCAACCCTATCTTATTGCGGAAACGGGTATAAGAATTGGCAAGGAAATTTTTATCTGAAATGTATTCAATGAAAGTATTGATATTGAAAATCCAATGCCCTTCAATCTCATCAAAGAACTTTTTCTCTATTTCCGGTTCAGAAAGTAACAGCTTAACCAAATCCCGGTCTATCTTCCAGGCCCGGTCAATCACTGCCGCCTTGACCAGCTCTCCCTCATCATCCACAAAACGCGAGTCCGTCTTGAGTATCTCAATCAGCTTTTCACTAAATGATTTTGTCATGCTATTTCCCTGCATATCCATCTACTCTTTTTGAATATCAATATTTTTTATTTCCCAAAATCAGTGCGCATATCTCTTCATTTTAGTAGTATATCCAAACATGGTTCGCAGATAAATCCCTTTTACTGAACCTTCCCTCTCATTTATAACCCTCTTAACTTTCAGATAGATGCTGTCACACAAATAACCTGCATATTTTTGCACAGGGGGCATCGTTTTTCTTTTTGCTTCTCACCCCAAACCTCAAAACAAGCACCACACAGAACCAACATCATAATTAAAATTGGTGAGTGCCAAACAGGAACAACCCCGCGCTCAATTGCACTCAAGAGACCAAGCGAATAAAAAGTGCCACTTATTATTGCTATTAAAGGTGCCAGGAATAGCAAAGATGCCAAGAAGTAAAGAATTGTCATAAAAACGTTTTTGGTCAAGATATTAACAAAAAGAGCCTCTTTTGATGTTTGTTCTAATACAGTGGGTCCAACTGCTAACGTGTAGGCACCCCAACTTCTTACAAATCCCAATAATGTATCCGGGAACAATAACGCTAAAAGCAAAGCTACGCTAAAAGCACCTATAAACCACAAAACGTTGATTCTTAGCCAATTCACGAATATTTGTTTGTTCATTTTTCACATCTCTATCATCATAATTGTCTACCATTTTCGAATATTCTTGTTTGGCGTCCCGACGCCGATTGCGTATAACGTGCCGAGCGTATCTGAAGTCCGAACGAAGCGAGGATTTGGGCGGACGTGCAAAGCACCGCAGCCAGATACGCTCTGTTATCGGAAGTTCGGCGACGCATATTTATTATTCACTTCTTAACGGCTTTATAAATGTATCCAGCTCAGACTCGAAATCTTTCCATAAATTTTGCAAATTCTCAGCAAGCGGCATTAATTTTTCTTTATCTAACATTATCCCATATCCATGAACGGAGAAATGGCGAAACGCGCGATATTCGTCCGGTCTCTTTGAAAGTTCAAGCGAAATTATTTGATTATCAACCGATAAGTCCAATAAATCTTTGTGCCAAGATTCTGAAACAGGGATAGATATTCCCTTAAATTTGAGTACCCTCTTAAGTAGGTTCTCTATTCCATTGTACGTGTTTTGGAGAAACGTGGAGATAGCAGCTAATTCAACGACAGTTTTCTCTTTCCGCTGCAACGCTTCATTTGATGCTCGAAGTGTATCTAAAATAAATTCTTTTTCCGCCTGAACCTCTCGAAGTAAATCATCCATAGATTTTAACTCCTCTTTCTTCTATTATTCGATTAAATGATGATTTTCTGGATAAGTCTACAAGGTCTACAGGCTTAGATAAACTTCTCAGTAACTCACCATAAAATTTAAAAAATAGTTCTGGCTTTATTCCCTTAACTGCTAAATCAATATCGTTGTATTCGCAATTCCTATCCACTGATGAGCCAAAGAGGTAGATGGAGGAAATACTATATTTTTTTGCACATTGGGTAATAATCTCTTTATCCCTTTTACTTATCATAACCATTCACCATATAATATTATATTTATTGTTATATTTATTTCTACAGTGCCGATTTACCGCCGAGAACGCTGAGTTCGCAGAATATATTAGATGATAAGTTAGTTATAAGATATTAGTAGCCCTAAAACCTAAAACCTACCTCCTCTGCGTTCTCCGTGAACTCTGCGGTTGATCTGACATTGTCAAATCACACCTCAAAATAATTCTTGAGTATCTCTTCTATGCTCCTTTTAAGGTCACTATCGTGCGTTAACGGCTCCGTCATCGTTGAATACAACGCATCCCGCATTGGCACGCCACTCTTTAGCAACGTAGCAGCATAAACAAGCTCTCTGGTCGAAACGCCCTCTTCGAGTCCTTGATGAATAAGATTCCTTATTTTATTCGCGGCTTTTACCAATTTTCTTGCTGTATCTTCATCAACACCCGTCTCTTGCTGCACAATTTGTGTCTCTAAGTCTTCGCCTGGCCATCCAAGCGCGATACTGACAAAACGCTGCCTTGTGCTCTGTTTCAATTCCTTTAGCACACTCTGGTAACCTGGATTATAACTCATTACCAGCATGAAGTCATCCGGCGCATAGAATATCTTACCTAATTTCTCAACCATCAAATATCGCCTATAATCTGTTAATGGATGAATGACGACAGTTGTATCTTTTCGCGCTTCAACTACTTCGTCCAGATAAACGATTCCGCCATTCTTTACCGCCATAAGAAGAGGCCCATCAATCCACTCTACATCGCCCCCTTTTATGATATACCGCCCGATTAAGTCATTCCCGCTTAAATCATCATGGCAGGCAACAGTATAGAGCGGCCGACCTAACTTCCAGGCCATATACTCAACTAATCTTGTTTTACCACTTCCCGTTGGACCCTTCAACATAACCGGGAGTTTATTCCTATAGGCAGCTTCAAATAGCGCCACCTCGCTCCCTTGCGGTAAATAAAACGGCTCCTCCTTTATCTCAAAGCTACCGTTTTCATATAATCCTGAGTCCAATCTTTCTAACAAATATACTCACCCGATAGTGACTACAATGACACTCAAATATTTAAATCTTTTTTGAAGATTCGTATTTTATCCATATCATTTGTTACAAAACAATGCAGCGACAAACGGCTATCTATATCTTTCCTTTCTCTGCCAAAAGGTTTTTGCCTCTTGACTTATTATAACAGATGAGGGTATATATGACTTGCGTGTTTATGCAATGGCGCAGAGCGTCTTGCAAATAAAAGCTGATATGCGAATCTACGGATTTCTTTTTTGGATTCCCTACCCCCACACATATTCTTTGACCGCTTAAAACAAACCAATCTATCAGAACATTCCCGTCAATAGATGTAACAGAATGACAATGCCCGCACCGATGATACCCCCGATCGCCCATATCAGGATGACCACCCAGGTGTATGCGATATTCAATCCGAAGACGAGATTTGCAGCTAAAAGAAAGAGCACCCCGAGAATCGAGTTTACTATGATATGCTTAATCGCCTTGAACACGCAGTACACCGCAATTACCAATATAATTAACGCAAAAAGTATAAACAGTTCTGCTAACATCAAATCGCCCCCCTGTCCAGCCATCTTGCGGTCTCATGCCCCCTTTCCGCCTCTTGCTGCCCCATATTCATAATTTCATTCATGGTTTTACCACCTCATTGTGATTTGTTACTATCTTATAAAGTTTCATACAATATATAAATAAAAAAGCTTGCCGATATTTTGCTATGCCATCTTCTATCATACAGACAGCAAAACTAAACACAAAAATATTTGTTTAGCTAACCACAGATTTACACGAGAAATATTAATATGGATCAGGTTTAAGCACTTTATTGGTTTTTTATCCCCTGCTAACCCAAAATTCTTATGCTAATCTCGTGGAATCTCGTGGTTTTTTCGATTAGCTATACAGTCAAAAAAATATAAAAAAGGGGTAAAAAATAAAACCCCTATGCACCCATTTTTGTGAGTGGATGTGGTTCCTGCGAGTCAATATCGTGTTCTGCCTTGTTACCCTCTGCAACAATCATGTCCACCATACCCACAAACGGGAACACCGTTGACGCATGCTCTATTGGTCCGTAAAGCACGAAATCCATCCCTGCTATTACAGGGATTATGTTTGAGGCTATGTCACAGATCTCGAACACTTCTGCGCCCAGTCCCGACCATTTCGTTTTTCCCGGTCT
>JAPWVK010000235.1 GCA_029241965.1 Candidatus Methanophagales archaeon | reverse complement strand
TGACATCACCTCATAAAAATTTTTGATTCTGGTTTTCACACAATATCATCCTCCATACCTTCGATTATAATACCATCGTAGTATAACAAACGAAAACATTCCAACAATGAAAATGTCAGGTGAAACACTCTTATAGTTAAGATTTAATCTCCAGACCATAGCTATTAATTGAACAAGAGCCATGGTCCCAATGAGAATCCAGAACGCATGATAACCTGCCTTTTCATTAATTCTCACAGACCTTTCATCCTGTATCAAATCTTCTCTGGTCTTTGTAGCAGTACATAGACTCATAATTATTAGCATTGTTCCACCAAAAATGAACAGTCCGCCGATAACATAAGGAAATGTCCATGTTATTCCAACAACATCAGGAACTATACACAGGATTATTATACCCAGCAGTACCATCCCCAGACCCATTACTAAAAATCGCAAAATATCTTTATCCTTTCGTATTTTCATTTTTTCTATCAACCTCCTCTAAGTTATTCACTCTTTACTTTATGTAAAGTTATGTTTACTTAGAGTATATGAAAGTTTCTATTTTGTAAAGTATGCTATGACTTTATATAGGAGGGATACCCAAAAACATTCTTTTCCGCTGCAACAAAACCACATTTCCCGTTCCCTTATATATTCTCTCTGCCAATCCTTTACTTTCAGGTAAATCCCGCGCCCTGATGGCAAGATATTGAGTAAATATCCTTCTTCTACCTTCCCATCTCTCAAATGCACTATCCTATCCGCCATCTTCCCACGCTCCTCCTCGTGCTTTACCGTCACAATCATCTGCTCCAACTCATGATTCCGTCTACTGAACCGCTCTATAGAAGCCGTCCCATAATTAGATATATTGCGAAAATGGATGCTTATTCTTGGCTATAAAGCCCTATTTTGGCTTCTTTTTGCTGAGATTTTGAATTGTGATGCAGCCTCTATTATAATAGTACCAACTATACAGATTTTGGTGTTTACTATTATACATACATGAACAGCCCAAAACGAGTGTTCTTCTCGTGCTCGATGAGCGGCGGATTCGGACGACTCGCGCAGGAAGAGCTGAGAAAGATACCGGATATAATAGAAGAGCGAGGGATGGAAGTGATAAGCAGGCATCAAACCCGCGTAAAGTTTATGGACAGCGAGTCACAGCTTACCGATAGAGCAATTCACGACCGCGATTACGGATGGCTGAACGAGGCGGATTTGGTGATTGCCGAGATAACGAATCCGAGTTTGGGAGTCGGTGCGGAAATAGCAGATGCGGTTAATCGGGGCATTCCGGTATTGTGCGTGTATAAAAAGGAGTATGAACAGCAGATTTCAGCGTATATACGCGGCAAAGCGGGTGTTGTGTGTAAGGCGTATTCGGGGCATGAAGAGTTGAAAGATATAATTAGGGAGTATAGTACGCATTTATAAGAATATATCCACTATCTCTCGCCTCTCCACATCCACCAACCCCCGATCCGTTATCTTCAACTTCGGTATAACGGGTAACGCGAGAAACGACATAATAATAGAAGGCGCTTGCAATTTACACCCCATCTCTGAAATGTTATCTTCCAGCGCTTTTTGCTTCTTTATCACATAATCCAGCCCTTTATCGCTCATTAGCCCCGCAATCGGCAGTTCCAGCTCACTCTTTACCATGCACCCGCTACACAAAACAATTCCTCCGCCTATTGCCTTCAAGCGGTTACACGCGAAAGCCATATCCGCCTCGTTTGTGCCTATAACAACAATATTATGCGAGTCATGAGCGATAGTAGAAGCGACAGCACCGGTCTTTAATCCAAACCCCTTTACGAAACCCAGGCCAATATTACCCGAGTAATGATGCCGTTCGAGAACTCCTATTTTTAATATATCGCGTGCTGTGTCTATACCGCTTATCTCTGCCACGAATTCCTCAGTCAGTAGTTCCCCTTTTATCAAACCGATTATTCTCGCTTTTTTCGGCCCTACTTGCGGTATCACAAAATTATCAGGTTTCACCTGCTTTATCCTTACACTTTCCCCATACTGTGGATAATTATACTTACATTCAGAAGGAGAAGCGAAATCAGTATTTCCGTTTACTATCACGCTATCCACTTCAAACTTCTCCAAATTCTTTAGCAGCACGATGTCCGCGATTTTACCGGGCGAAATGCTGCCTATCTTATAGTCGAGTTTAAACCATTCCGCGGTGTTTATCGTGCACATCTGCACCGCTTTCACAGGGTCTATACCCTGTTCAATGGCTCTTCTCAAAACATAGTCCAAATAACCCGCTTCCTTTAAATCACGCGGCGTTCGATCGCCATCTGTGACAAGCATGCAATGCCTTGTATCTACGGTTTTCAACAAAGGTGCAATATCTGCCAGGTTCTTTGCCGCCGAACCCTCCCGCACCATTACCCGCATACCCAACCGGAGCTTCTCCCGCGCTTCTTCATAAGACGTATTCTCGTGGTCCGAACCGGCACCACTTAAGACATAAGCGTTTAATTCTTTACCGCTGAGTAGCGGTGCATGACCATCAATTGGCATTTTTAAGTCCTTCGCTACTTCTATCTTCTGCCATACCTCGTCCTCTTTTGCTATGACGCCACCATAGTTCATCACCTCTGCCAGGCCTATAATCCCGTCCGTATGCAGCAATTCCTTTATCTCGTCATGCGCAATCATCGCACCTGAGGTCTCAAGCTCCAGAGAAGGAGCGGTAGAAGGTACGCAAGAAGGCGCCATACAATATACTTTTAGCGAGGTAGTTTTCGCCTCCTCTAAAATCGCTTTTATACCCTCGATACCTAAGACATTGGCTATCTCATGCGGGTCCGCCACCACCGCAGTCGTCCCACGAGGCACTACCGCCTTTGCAAACTCGCTCACTGAAAGCATGCTCATTTCTATATGCGTATGCCCGTCTATCAGGCCAGGGACTGCATATCTATCCTTCGCGTCTATCTCTTTTCTTCCCTTATATCGTCCCAATCCCGCTATCAAATCACGAGCAATCGCAATGTCGGTCTCGTATATCTCGCCACTGCATACGTTCACGAGGTTTACGTTTTTAAGCACTAAATCCGCTTTTTCCTTGCCTAATGCGATGTTAACCAACTCCTTCATTTTAGTGTTTAGCTCCCTTACTGTTTGGACACCTTCGCTCTTAGCTATTCGGTAAATCAAATGGGAATGCGTATTCAAATTTTTTAATGACCAAAAAGTTTATAACGACTTATGGTATGTATAAGTTACATGTATCGCCATCCACTAAACTCCAACAGTCAAAGTGAAAAAAATAAAAGGAATTTGTCTGATAGCAGTAGCCCTGCTTGTATCCACATGTACAAATGTGGGCATAGGTATCGGAAGTGAGGCGACTTCTTCCGCACCCCCCGTGGTAGTTGTCTCGCCAGAGGAGGGTATGACTTATGAATCAACAGAGATAGCACTGGTAGTAACTACTGAGGGGGATATACCCGATTTGAATTGGAGTTATCGGCTGAATGAGGGGGAAAATATTTCGTTCTCGCCTGCGGGTTACGCTAACGAGAGCGATAACGGAAGTGCGCGAACAACGCTGACTGCAAGTGAAGGCGCGAACATGTTGGATGTGTATGTGGAGGAGAGGGAGGGGGATACGGGAAAAGCGACAGTATCCTTCATTGTAAATACGAGTACGTCCGAGATAAAAGCCGAAACGAATCAGACAGCACCGGAATTGTTGGAGTTGTCACAGGAGGAAGGGGCGATATCTGCGAAGAAGGAGATAGAAGTGGAAGTAAAATCGAATGCACCGATTTTGAACTTGAACGATCAGGAGAACTGTACCGTGAACGTATCTCTCGTTGGAAACGAAACAGTGAACGAAAGTGCGAAGATGAGGATAGAGATGAGGAGCGGGGATGCAAACATGGTGCATGTACTCGTAGAGAATAGCACGGAAAATATGGAAAATACAGCGTTATTCTTCGTCACGGTACCGGAAGGAGGGATGAGCAACGGGAATGAGATACAGCTCGAAGTGCACGCTAATGATTCACTAATGAACTGGAGCGACTGGATGAACATGAGTGATATTTTCTCTTTCGAAGGGCGCGGAAGGGTGAGATTAACAGCAAATGCGAGCGACTTGGTGAACATGTTCGCGGGGGATAGCGAGGGAAATGCCGTAAACGCAACTATATCATTCATCGAGGGCACAAATTCGTCAGAGATAAAGGTCGAAACGTCCACGACAACGCAGGGATTGACGGTTTTACCGACAGATGTGTGGATGAGCAGCGAGAAGGATATAGTGCTCGAAGTAAACGCTGATGAACTACTTTCGGCTTGGAGCCAATGGGGGAAGGTGTACGAGAATTTCTCTTATACCGGGAACGGAAGTATGAGATTATCGGCAAATACGAGCGATTTAGTGAAAATATTTGTGGGGGGCAGCGCGGGGGATAACGCAAAAACAACTATATCACTCATCATGGACACGAGTGCGCCGGGGATAAAAGTCGAAACGGATACGACAGCGCCTGAAATAACACTTTTATCTCCAGAAGCAGGGGCGATATACGCGACGAAAGAGATAATGCTTGAGGTAAAAGCTGATGAGCCTGTATCCAACTGGAGTTATAGACTAAACGGAGGCGAGAGTATTGCTGTGGAATCAGTAAACGGAAGTGTGAATTTAACGCTAACTGCGGATGAGGGCACGAACACTGTTGAGATATACGCCGTGGATGGCGTGGGAAATACCAGGATGTCTGTGGTTTCTTTCTCCGTGGATACGACACCTCCAGAAATAACACTTTTATCCCCTGAAGAAGGGGCGATATACGCGGCGAAAGAGATAATACTTGAGGTAAAAGCT
>JAPWVK010000234.1 GCA_029241965.1 Candidatus Methanophagales archaeon | reverse complement strand
TCCTGCAATTTTGTTTTATGATGGTCGAGAAGCCATTCTACATTGGTTAACTCCAAGCCCTTTTCACCCTTAAAAGATTGATTCGTTTCTAACATAAAATATCCTCCTTATTATCTTGACTTTGTCAGATTAGACAGTCACTATACCCCGCTTTGAAAAGCGGGGCATCCTCTCTACCTCATCTACAAACATTTTACTTACTTTTCAGCTCGCTTTTCGACTTCTTCACTTTTAAAGTCACTATACCCCGTACTTAAGTACAAGGCCTGTACTTAAGCACGACCGCCGATGACTTAAACTACACTGTTATTATAGATACGTCATAGGATTATAAAAGCTTTTCGCTTTTTTTCTATTTTTGATGCTTTCCTCCAAAAAGTTTGTCATAAAGCGATGTGTACCATGTTTTGTGCGCTCTAAGTTTTTCCTTTTCTTCATCTATCACTGGAACAGTATCTGTCTTCTCGTAACCCTTCTGTCCCGAGATATACTTCTCCACCACTTCCCAGCCATGCCCAACTGACCCATGATAGCATGATGGTGCCCACAAGTGATCAGGGCACCACTCCTTAAGCTGTAGAAATTGATCCCTCTATAACTTACTGCTTCTCCCCTTTATCCGCTTCGCTATCCAGCTAACCGAATATTTTGGAGGATATTTTATGAACAAATGTACATGATCCACATTCACCGCCATGTCTATAATCTCAATATCGAGCTCTTTGCACGTTTCCCGAATAATATCTTCCGCCACCTCTGCCACATCCCCTAGCAAAACCTTCCCGCGATACTTGGGCGAAAAGACTAAATGGTCTGTTAGTAGAGAGACAGTATGCCTGTCATGCCTGAGGTCATGCTTCGTTACCCTTTCCCTCTTCGCTTCCAGTTTCCCCATCTCTATTAAAGTTACTATTAAATACGCCAAATCACTATAAAAGCTTTTCTGCTGCCTTTTCTGTCGAAAATATCCTATATGACCGTTCTATTTCGGAAACAGCCAAAAAAAGCCCGGTGAAGTTGAGAAAACAAGCTCATTTAAAAGAAATAGGGCGAAGATTTTATCGAAAATTCGCAATATCCGTAAAAAACGGAAAAGAATAAATTTGTCCCGACACTGTTTCAGAAAGAAGCAACGAGAATAGCGATTGCCCTTTTTATACAGCGACAACAAACGCAGAATAGCCGCTCTATTATTGTAATCACATCCTCTAAAATACATAAACCGCCCACTATTTATCGTTTACTCCGTTTCAGGATACACAAACACGCCACGCTTCGTAACGTCAAAGTCTATACCACAGAATTTATCCACATACTCCTGGTGAATCGCTTGCGGGTCTAAATCCTCAAATTCATCTGGATAGAACCATTTTGCCATATATGCGAGACCAATTGGATACCCGGGAGCAAACGGGACATTACTATCTATTAGATACACTCGCTCGTATTCCACCGCCGTAATATTACCAAATCCAGATAGTTCTATTATCCCTTTATATTCCTCTTTCAGCGCGGATTCATCATCCGTCTCGTAACCGCCACGGCCCCCACTCTCTGAAAGCCCAACGATAACCTCTGGATTCTGGTCTAAAATCCACTCGACATCTACGGTGGGGTATGTAGCCTCAAGTTCTTCCGCTATGTTTAGCCCACCTGCCATCTCACAAAGTGTGCTTATTCCACCAGAAGCCTTTGTATAAGTCTTCCGCTCTTTCGTTGACGCAATCGCACTTTTATCCAGGAAAACCTCTGGTTTCTCAGCCTCTGACATCTTCGAGACTTTACTTTCTATCGCCGTTACATACTTATCATGCCATTTGATATATTCAGATGCCCTCTCATCCTCGTCAAGTAAAAATCCGAGCTTTAACATTTCGTCTCTAAGTGTTTCTGGCTTATAGAGGTCCAGACGAATGACAGTTATGGTTTGCGGGAGTTTTTCCTCTATATATTCGGGACCCGGCCATTTACCGTATGCGACTACGGCATCTGCATCCAATTGCAGTACCAACTCGGGATCAATCTCCCTCCAGCCCCCGATTACCTTTTTATTACTTATATCCGGGAAGAAAATAGCTTGTTTTGCTATTAGGTCACTAATGCCAACTATCCGATCCTTAGCACCCAAAGTACGAATCGCTTCTGCGACCCCTGCATTTAGCACCACTATCCTCTCCAACGGCTTGTATATCGTTACGTCTTCTCCTGTTGCACTCTCTATTGTCCTGGGATACTGCCCGTGGTAATAATAAATGCAAGCAACCTTACGAAGTTCTTCCTCGTCAATATGCCCCACCTCTTCGCCCAAATACGTTGCTTTCATATAATCCATGATTGCATCTACCATCACCGCCCGCGATACAATAATATCATTATTCACGGCAGCAGCAACCACAGGCGTAGAAGCCACTGTCAGAATAAAAAACGTTAACAAGCAAGCGACTTTGTCTATTTTCCCCACCATGCCCTTTACTTTATTCATTCTTTTGCACCTTCGCCTTTCTTCAGCTTTTCCTACGAAATAAACACACTAATCCTGACACAAGCAGCCCAAAAAATGCTAACACTACTTCATAACCCGGTAAGTTCGATGACGACGTTGAACTCGAAGAAGACGCCTGTGATTGTGATGCCGGTAGGGGTTCAAAAGCTGTTTCCGATTGCGTTTCAAATAGCTCATCAGAATACGGTATCTCCACGCATACCGGATTTGATTCGTGTTTATTTATGCCATGCTTAAAAATAGCCTTAAAAACAGCACTGCTCGCTTCTTCTTCTGCGTTTATAACTTTGAATACCACAATAGCCGATTCGCCCGAACTTATCCTACCTGCATAGACCTTTTCCTGCTGTATTTCTGCTCCGGTTACATCTGAAGCCGTAACATAGACGCAGTCAACGTCCGACAGCCCTTCGTTTATGACCTCCAATCTCACCTCGTTCTCTGTTATTTCCACCGGTATCAGGTTTACAGTTCCGGTAACCATAACGGGAATAAAATAGCGAATCCCTTTGATTCTTTTTCTGCTCATATCCTCAATGTTGGCAGTGAATTTTAGCATGTATATGCCTTCCACAGCCGGCGCCTTTATCTTAAATTCGAGGTCTACCTTTTTATCCGGACCTATTACACCGGCAGAGGTGTACTTGTTGTAGATTCTGAAGTTTTTCTCGTCAATATAAGCTTCTTCTATGTATGCGTCCATTGTGTAGTATGTTTCAGTGTTAACATTTGGATAACTTGTTGTTATGCTTATTTTTTTCTTCACTGTTTTTTCCTGCATATTCTTAAGTGTTACCGTAAGCACACCCACATCTCCGGGCATTAACGTATCCGGGCTGAGTTCGTAATCGTACACCATTACAGAAGGTTCTGGAGCAGGCGCGATTTCACACTTGCTTAACAGGTCGTCTATATCACCAGCCAAAACAGGTTTTGCAGCAGCAAACAGGAGCGTCACTGCTAACAACCCAAAAAATACTACTCGTACCTTCTTGTTCACTTTCCTTCTCCTCCTTTCTCTTTTCTGCTGAGTATATACGCTACTGCAAGCAATCCCGCGAGTGTAAGAACCAGATGGAAGTCCTGCGTTGCAGGAGATGGTGCAGGAGTAAGGGTTATAGCAGGCGAAGACGTCCCTGCAACGCTTACAGAAACGCTTGTGGTTTCAATATCGCCTGTTGTCGAGCTTAAAGCGTCATGCCAGAGTCCCCCGAAAGTTCCTTCTCTTCCTTCTGATGGTGCTCGTACTTCATACAAAATCGTAGTCTCGTTGACCACACCGAAAGCAACTTTCTGGCCTAATACACCGGTTTGATTTTGAGGGTGTGTAGTGCTGACAAATGCAAACCCATCGGGAATCGTCTCCACGATGCCACCGATTTGAAGCCCTGTTAAGTCCAACCTAACCCCGAATGTTGAATCAGAAGCAGGATTTGTCGGGGATAACGTGCGTGTGACTGTAATCTCAGTCGCAGTAGCAATAACAATTGTTGTAATAAAAAGCACAGAAATAGCAAGTATCGCTATGATTAAAGTTAACACTTTACGCCTCTTATCTATCATGTTCATAATCGTGATTACTATGGCTTTGCTATATAAAAGAATTCTTCAAGGATATATCGAAGACGTATCCCTCATAATACGCAAGTTGAACTTCAAAGGGAACATTGGCACGTCTATTGTAAGCAGGATAGCGTCAATAACACAGAGGCTATTTGCCCCTTGGTCGCGGAAGCGAGTTCTCCTACAATCTGGAGTTTATTGCTGCTGGGAGTTACATGAGTTCTCCAATTCAAGGACATATATCCCACAGAATCATAATGCCTATTGACCTCTTCCGGGTAAGGGCTCTTAGCATTTAGTTATTTATATCCCAATTGGTTATTTATTCAAGGTGATTGAGATGGTAAGCGTTTTTATTGAAGCGGTACCTGCGAACGTGCTTATTGCAAAAGCAGTTTGTGAAGATAACCGCGGTATGAATGGAAGTTATGTGAATTTCGGAGCTTTGATAAGGATAAAGGCAGATAAAAAACTCGTCTTGAATCGTGAAATTATTGGACGTGCGATTAACAGAGGGTTAACGGAGAACGAATGGCAGAGTGTGGCATTGAATCACACCGGAACCATTACTAAATTAGCGCATAACGAGATCATATTCGAGGAATCAGAAGAATCGGTAGTTATAGATGCGTACTGGGATAAGCGATTGGCGCAATTAGAAAAATGGTATTTGTATAGCTGATGTAAAAAACCACGAGATTTCACAAGATTAACACAAGAATTAGGGGTTAATAATGGATAAAGTAGTTAATAAAACACTAAAACTTGGTTACTATTATTATTCTCTCGTGAAAATCTGTGGAATCT
>JAPWVK010000233.1 GCA_029241965.1 Candidatus Methanophagales archaeon | reverse complement strand
TCTTGTTTTCGCTATGTAGCCCATATATAGGCTACATAGATATATAGCTTTCGGCTGATTATAGTGGCTTAATGTTCCATAGATCGCAACTCATTAGAGAAAAAAAATATTGTAGCCTATAAAACTCGTAATGTCAGGTTATAAGGAAACGTAAAGAGAAATCAGCGATTGAACAAACTATTCCAAATAAATCTTATACTTCCCTAATTTACCACCGTAATTTCCCGCTGATATTTTCACCAGCCCCGAAACGTCACGTACGCTATCAATCACCGCTTTCATTGCTTCTATTACCGAATCAAGCGAAACGCCATTGATAACGATTTCCGGAATGCAATTCACACCGTCAGGTACTTTCGAGCCGCTTATTCTATGCTTTAACGTGGCGCAGTAGACGTGATTGGTCGTGGGCCCTATCTCCGGATACTTTGTCTCTGGCTTCGATCCAGCAGAGCAAATATCAAAAGGCGCAATGGCACCTTCTACTCGATTTACCGCATCCACCGCTTTTTCGCCTACTTCCAACGCTGCTTCCAGACTTTCGCAAAAGAACCATAAGTTGCCACCCATCACTCCTTTCTTATAGCCTAAAAAGTGCTCTACGATGAATTCGCCCATCATTATCGGCACCGCTATTACTTCTCGTCCAAACCTTCGCTCTACTGACTCGTATCCATCGCCACAATGCCCTATCTTATCCATAACGTCTATCTTACCATCAGAAGAATCAACTGCGTTAAAGACTGAAGTTGTCGGTACAACCAGTATCCCCTGCCGTATCCGTTTCGAGATTTCGTATTCCAGTTTTTGGGCTGCGCCTGCACCGTAATTCACCCATAGTTGCGCTATCGCGCCTTTTCTACCGTCAGGCGTTTCGTGCTCGTTCAACCACTGCTCTATCCCGCCCTCGGATTCTCCAAAGACCGTGCAGGGCAATGCCGTGGCACTGTAAACCGCACGCTTCAATCGCTTCTCATCCTTTGCCGTTACGCATATTCTTGCAAATAACCCATCGAATGCCTCGCAGTATGTGTCTTCTATTTCCATTTTTTAAAAATACCCCGTCTCTAATTTATCCTTCAACTTCGCTAAATATGCCGGGTCTCTCTCTACTTTCTTTTTTACCTTCTTTAATGCCCGATAATTGATTAATGCAGGTTTGTATGAAGGGTCTATATCGAGCGATTTCTTAAGATGCTTCTCTGCCTCCTCACACGCTCCCTTGAGTAGATAAGTGAGCCCCAAATTACCATAAGCCTTTGCTGAGGTATTGTCAATGCTTGCGACATACTGGAATTCCTCGATTGCCGCGTCCCAGTCTTCATTATCCATAAAGTCTATACCTCTACGGAACCGCTCTTCAAGTGCGAAATACGTTTCTGGGTCAATGCCTGGCTTATTAGCCAATTCCTGTTCTAAAACATCCTTAATTCCGTCCAGCAGTTCTTTTGTTCTGTCCTTCACTTCTCTATCGGGATTCAATGCAAGTGTTTTATGCAGACATTCACGAGATTTCGCGATATAACCTTTATGTAAGTATACATATCCGAGATTATACCAATGAGCAGGATAATCAGGGTCAGATTTCACCGCTTTATCAAAATAGGTGAATGCGTCCTCAAGTCGGTTTAACTGAATATACGAAGTCCCTATTAGCATGTATACATTGTCAATATCGGTGTATTCTTCGGGGATTATCTTGAGAAGTTTAATTGCTCTCTTAAACTTTCTTGATGTAATGAGTGCCGCACCCTTTACGAGTGCCTCTTCACAAGCGGTTATATCCACTATCCATCCATTCCCTGTATCCACCTTCAGCGGATTTGCCATTGCACGCGCACGAACAGCTCCGCTCTCTATTGATTCTTTGTGGACACTACGCAAGTGCTCTGCTAAATTATATACGTTCACATTCACGCCACAGACCGGGCATTTTGTGAATTCTCTTTGCCGCTTCATACCGCTACATTGTATATATAACCTCTATCATTGATATAATATACTGATTTCTGGATGGTCTCACCACCACCGATACCTTTTTATGCTTATGTGACCACACATATTACGAGGTGAGGTATCTTAAATGGCAACAACCATAAAAGAGCATTTAGAAACTATAGATAACGACCTAGCTGCGTTAATTCTTAAAATAAGCGGTATCGCAAAAACAATAAGTGACGAACTGCCGTACCGGAGGGGTAAGGCGGACACAAAGAACGTATTTGGTGAACTGCAACTCGTTGCAGATAAATGGGCAGACCAGTACATAATAGAAGAATTGAAGAAATCAGGACTGGTTAAAACAGTGGTATCCGAAGAACAGCCGGATATAGTACCACTCAATGATTCGGGGACGTTCAATATCACGTTGGACCCGTTAGACGGCTCGTCAAATATCGAGAGTAACAATCTGGTTGGCACAATAATAGGAATATACAAAGAAGACCTGCCGACACAGGGCAAGCATCAGGTAGCGGCCATGTATATTTTATATGGGCCAGTGGCAACTCTGGTTTATACTGCACAGAACGGCGTACATGAATTTTTATACACAAAAGAGGGTTTTGTGCTGCGAGGAGAGAATATGAAGCTTCCTGAACCGGGTAAGTTATATGGTATTGGTGGGCTGCGGAAAGACTGGCTACCTGCGTTCAGGCAATATATAGAACAGTTGGAAACAGAGGGCTACAAATTGAGATATGGCGGCTCATTTGTTGGCGACTTCAATCAAATACTGCACTATGGTGGGCTATTTGCTTATCCAGCTCTAATTGAGAAGCCAAACGGCAAGCTAAGGCTGTTGGTCGAGAGCAATACCATGTCGTTCATAGTGAAACAAGCCGGCGGGGCGTCAACCACGGGTAAGTCGTCAATACTGGACGTTGTGCCGGAGAGTATAACTCAACGAGTTCCGACATACATCGGAAACAAAGAGTTGATAGAAAAGTTGGAGAAGATACTTTAAAGGAGGAAAAAAAACAAAATGGAAGAAAAAGGAGATTTTGGACCGATACCCGGGAATAAGATGTTCGGGGCGTTGTACAATACAGAAGGGATTATAATGGCTGCGAATACCAGGATAGTTCATGGTGTGGCAAAAGGTGTATTCCGAGCAGCTAAAGATTTGAGAGCTGCCGTTATCTTCGAGCTTGCCAAATCAGAATGCGATTTAAAAGGTGGCTATACCGGTTTAACACCACAAGATTTTTCCGATGCCGTTTGTGGAATTGCGAATGACGTTGGTTTTGGTACGTGGGCGCTTCATGCGGACCACATAACGGTGAAGAAGGGGACGGACGAAGAGCTAAAGGAAGTGAAGAAATTAATAGAAGCAGAAATTGCGGCTGGATATACGTCCTTTGCCATAGACGCTTCGTTTCTGTTTGATCTGAGTGGAAAAACAGCGTTGGAGGAACTGCAGCGGAATATAGACGTGACAACCGAGCTTGCGAACTTTATCAAGGAAAAGATGGCAGGCAGAGAATTTGGCTTGGAAGTAGAAGTGGGCGAGATAGGGAAGAAAGATAAAGATGGTTTAGTCCTTACAACGGTAGATGAAGCGACTACGTATATTACCGAGTTGCACAAGCGGGACATATATCCGCAGGTGCTGGCGATTGCCAATGGCTCTACGCATGGGAACATCTATGATGAGCAGGGGTATCTTATTGAGCAGGTTTCTATAAATATAGACCGAACGGTTGAGATAGCAAAGGCAATTGAACCGCTTAACGTGCGGATTGCACAGCACGGTATTACCGGCACGCCGCTCAAATTTATAAGCACGAAGTTTCCTAAAGGTTTGATTCTGAAAGGCAACGTTGGCACGTTCTGGATGAATCTGGCATGGGAAGTATTTGATATATTTGAACCTGAGCTATACGAAGACATATGGAACTGGACTTTGGATGGATACAGAGAAGAAGCGGCAAAGAAAGGAATAACGAAAAATGACGAGATTTTTGGTAAGTACAGTAAATTCGCAATAAAGGTATTTAAGGACCGGATATACAGTGTTTCCGACGATACGACACGAGAATTAGAAGCTAAAGCCTACGCAGAAGCTATGATGTTCTTCAAAGCTTTTGGGGCTGTGGGCACTGCGGATAAAGTAGGCAAGTAACTAAAACGGGATAGCTAAATGGCGGGGCTACAATGGTCCCCCATTTATTATTTTTTACAAAATATAGTGCTGGGGGTTTAGCCCTATCATAGGACAAGGTTCCTAAGTAGAGCCTTGTTTAGACTTTATACCTTTGGGCTGTTGCCCTAAGTAGACATTATACGATGTGCATGTTTATCCCTGCTTTTTATTTCTTCCTCTATCAGCTCTGCACGCTTGATATACTGCTGTGCCTTCTCATCATCGCCAGTTATCTGGTAAGTCCGTACGAGATTGTAGCAGGCTGATATGCCTTCGTCCATTAGATATTCGCTGAGATTAAGCGCAGTGTTGAAGAAACTGATTGCCATATCATGTTGCTCTAAGCTTGCGTATGCAACGCCACAATCGTTACATGTCTTTGCCAACGTAGTAAGAAGTGGATCTCTACGCACTATCTCCTTATAAACTTCTATGGCTTCCTCGTACTTGCCTTTCGCAAGATATTCTTCGCCCACAAGTATCAATTCTTCTGGTGTCTTTTCTTCTAATTTTTCCGTCCCCTTTCCCCCTGCCATAATGAAGTAATAAATCATGCCTCTTTATATAACCTTTGTCTTTTGCGCTCTTTTCCAATGAGAAAAACTATTTCTTTTTTACTTGCGTAGGGCGGCCGCGATAAAAGTTCTTGTATTTGTTTAGCTAACCACAAGATTACACAGATTTTAACGAGAAAAAATGAAGCTGTAAGATATAATATGCAATCCTAACAGGTATTATGTGTCAAGTATCATCTTATTGTGTTAATCTTGTGTAATCTCGTGTTTTTTTTCGCCTCAGCTATACAAATACAAATTATAGTATTTCATTTCAAATGATGAAGGAAAATGTTAAATAAATAGAGGTAACAATATCCCTGTAAATGAAGCATAAAGCGACTTTTAACGAAGTGCTGAAGGAAGTCAAGCAGAAAGAACTGATACACTCTTACGATGTCATCGGGGATATAATCGTCATAAGGCTTCATCCTGAACTGGAGTCGCAGAAAGAACAAATCGCAGAAGCGTTCCATACGTTTTATCGAAAAGTGAGAACCATCGTAGCCATCCCTCTTTACTCACATACTGATGCGCTATACAGAATAAGAGATTTGGACGTGATATGGGGCGATGAGAGGTTTGAGACAACGCATAAAGAGAGCGGCTGCGTCTTCAAAGTGGATCTTAAGCACATATTCTTCTCGCCACGTCTCTCATACGAGCGGATGAGAATAGCCCAAAAAGTCGCTCCCGGCGAGACGATAATAAACTTGTTTTCCGGTGTGGGCTGCTTCTCCATTCTCATAGCAAAGACGCAGCCCAAAACGAAGATTTATTCCGTTGATGTGAACCCGTACGCGTATAAATATATGAAGGAGAATGTGACGTTGAACAGGGTAGAAGGAACGGTGATACCGATTTTAGGCGATGCACGATCAGAATTGGAGAAGTTAGAATGTGTTGCAGACCGTGTTCTGATGCCGTTGCCCGAAGAAGCGTATTCGTTCTTGCCCGCAGCGGTAAAAGCGTTGAATCCTGATAGGGTAGGTATGATACATTATTACGACGTTTCTATGGGAAGTAGAGATGACAAGTTATTTAATACGCCAATTAATCGGGTAAAAGACATTCTATCATCTAATTTCGGGAACACAATAAGAATAGAAGTGGAGGAAAAGCGGATTGTGCGTTCGGTGGGACCACGGAAATATCATGTGGTTCTGGATTTGCGAATAGTATTTGTTTGATGGAACGGTTCACACCGCGTATACGCTAAAGGATATAGCTTATTTTAGCAATAAAAGTGGTAACTACTCACCCACTACGAATTTATTGCAGATAAGACTTTATATTATCCATCCCAATAGTTGTAAATAAAACCTTTCGATTGATGGAGGGACTATGCGATGAATATACCAACACGTGATGAAATTCGTGCAGCCTACCGGCAAGGAGAAGAGGCGATCATTCAACTATTTGAGCGGCTCATTCAGGAATTGCAGGCACAGCAGGATCGTTTGAACAAAAACAGCAAGAACAGCAGCAAACCCCCTTCCAGCGATGGTTTCAAAAAGCACCGCACCAAAAGCACGAGAAAAACAGGCAGCAAAAAAAGCGGCGGGCAGAAGGGTCATAAAGGTCATACTTTGGAACCATCGGAAAACCCTGACCACACAGAGGTGGACAAGGTCGGGGAGTGCGCTATGTGCGGTGTAACTCTTGAAGATACCGAAGTTGTGGGTTATCAGAAGCGTCAGTTCTATGACATTCCTCCCATACAACTGGAAGTAACCGAGCATCAGGTAGAGATCAAGATCTGCTCCTGCTGTGGCACAGCGAATACC
>JAPWVK010000232.1 GCA_029241965.1 Candidatus Methanophagales archaeon | reverse complement strand
TATTTGTCAAATCTGAGTGGTCGTTTAAGGAAACCATACGCACCACATTCCACCGGCTCGCCAAGAAGACCACATTCATGACTGGCTGGTTAGCAAGATTTCAACCCTTTTTGTCTAATTTATTATGACATCAACTATATAATAGATTATTCTTGTAATATTAAGCTTACTTTTGATTGTGGATTGACTGGGGGAATTCCTTGGCTTGGAGAATGTGGCAAATTTGATAAGAAATTTACAAATCCGGGAGTTTATTATCCTGTGGCATGGATAAGAAATGAAGATTGCGTAGGAGCTGAAGATAATAATTCAGTAATTATTACTGTAGAAGATTAATTATTGCAAATAATCCAAATAAAAAATAGGAAGATTATTCATCTTCCTTTTTATTTTTTTCTCATCGTTTCAAATGCTGCTTCATATATCGGTCCTGTTACCCAATTAGATCCTTTATCTATTCCAAGATATTTTGTCTCTGGTGGAATCCAACAATTTAGTTTGAGATGGACTTCTTTATTGGTAGTTGTTGCTTTTGGCAAGCTGTAGATATCAAAATTTTCATTAGGTTTTCTGAAAATATCATAATCTTTTGTTGTTGTTGCTTCTGGCCATGCTACACTGTATTCTCTGGGTCCAACGCAAATCTTTCCTTGGCTTGGATTCTTGTAAAAATAGAATACTAATATCGGCACATAATCCTCGCTATTCCCTGTGTAAATGAAGTCGCCTTCAATACGATCGTTAGTCACTTTTAAATTAACTAAGTAAAGGACAACTTCCCCTGAATTTTGTGTAGGAATACCGATAGCTTCTGGTGGATTCTGAATATCTATTTTTGTTATTTTTTCTCCTTTGCTACCAAGAATAATACTTGGTGTTATCGCTGTCGGTGTTGTTGACTTCTTATCATCTTCGTTGTCGGTTAATACTAAACCGGGATTTGTCGCTGGCTGTGATGCGCCGGAAACTGGGTTGGTGGATGCGGCTGGCGTTGGGTTGCTGTTGAAAATTCCTGTTGTTGCGGCAAAAAATATGCCGAGAATTGATGCGGCAAGGATAGCGGCGATGAGGATGTATTTCCAGGGTAGCGGTTTGGCGGACTTGCTATCCTTTCCCCCCGCAGGATCTTCTCCCGATTGCATTACCATATCTATCTTATATCGCCACCAGGTGTTTTATACTTTTCGCTTTTTTGTTCATGATCTTTATACCATTTTGGTTCACAGGATATTTGAGCAATTACCTTTTTTACATAGGCAATACCGCTAACGTTATCGAGACCCCCATACCGATAAATCCCAATCAACGTGGTTATTTGAACAACTCGCTAGTTAGTCTGTTCTTTAACGGGATCACTAAACAAGAGCACTAAAGAGGCTGCCCAACAATTCAAAATCAGGCAAAAAAGAAAGGTAGATAATGCTCGAAATCAAAAAAGAAGGAATATTTTTGGTGCCAAAACCAATTGTGAGACAGCTTCTAAAGTAGATTTATCATGCCACAATCAACTTAACATAGTCCATCTTCCGACTCGTCTGGAAGCGTTGGACCAGTTGCTTTATCCGCGCTGCGTCACCCTCCAGAATGAATACTTCGAGGCATTTGTCCTCTCGCAGGTGGTTATGAATCTGCGTGCTTATGATGTCCTCAAATTCGTGCTTTACTTCTGTTACGGTATCTTCCACTTTCTGTGCATGGATGAGCAAGAGCACCGAGTTTAGCCTGCCTTCCAGTTTCCCTTTCTCTTTGCTATCCGCAAGTAGCATTCTTGCCCCCGCTCTAACCACTTCCGACCTGCCCGAAAAGCCAAGCTCATTTTGTAGCAGGTCTATTTCCTCCAATATCTCATCCGTTAGTGAGATGCTGATTATTGCCATTTTCGTTGATTAGTTATTAATATCACTTATGGAATAGTTTTAGTCAATGCTTTTTACTGAATGTAAAAAAGTTGTTGGTAACGCATTCTTCTTGACGGAAAGTTTTGTTAATAACAAATCATCTAAATATTAATAATATATCTGATATTAATTAACATATCTCAAAAAATCGAAGTGGTTGTGATAGATGAAGCACAGTAAAAAAGATGTAAATGCTTACAGAACGAGGGCACATGAAAAATCGGAGCTGATTACTAAAGAATTAATGAGGCATGTCCCTTTTACTTGTTTTGGCACAGTCACAGGAATTATTATTATGCTGTTTACAATTCACCTCTCGCAAAATGTTTCGGAAACGATTTTCTATGCCCTTCATCCGATTCATGTGGTCTTGAGTGCGCTCGTGACTGCGGGCATGTATAGACTGCACAGGGGCAAAGGAGTGGCGGTATTTTTAATCGGTTACGTCGGGTCTATTGGCATAGCTACGATAAGTGACATAATAGTGCCCTATTTCGGAGGTGTTCTTTTGGGGGTGGAGATGGAATTTCACCTCGGTTTTATCGAGAAATGGTGGCTTGTAAATCCCCTGGCGGTTCTTGGTATCCTGATCGCGTATTGGAGACCCACTACCAAGTTTCCACATGCGGGACATGTTCTGTTAAGCACATGGGCATCGTTATTTTACCTCACGGCTTTTGGTACCACTGCAAATTGGTCTGTTTTACTGCCTTTTGTATTTATCATATTATTCCTTTCAGTTTGGTTTCCTTGCTGCCTGAGCGACATAATTTTCCCTCTTTTATTCGTTAAAACAGGCAATAGCAATCCTTAAGCACAATCAAAAAATTTTAACAGATATGATGGAAATGAAACTTGACATATCCTTCAACCTGGATTACACGCTAAGCTGCGGTCAGGTATTCCGCTGGGAGAAAGCGGACGGGTGGTGGTACGGAATAGTGAACGGAAATATCCTCAAACTAAGACAGGAAGGTGACGAACTGATTTTTACCGCATATCCCAAAAAAGAGGAAGAGTTTATAAAGCGTTATTTCCGACTTGATGATGACCTCACTAACATACTCGGGTCAATAAAGAAGGATTACAAGATAAATAACGCGATTCGAAAGTTCCATGGGCTGCGGATTGTCAGTCAAAACGTGTGGGAGTGTCTGATCTCTTATATCTGTGCGACAAATGCCAGTATCGCAGGTGTCGAAAATATGCTCCAAAACCTTTCCGAAAAGTTTGGTGATGAAATTGTGTTTGAGGGTAAAGCTTTCTTTAGTTTTCCCCGTGTGAAGAAGCTGGCAAAGGCAAGTTTAAGCGAATTAAAGCAGTGTAAAGTTGGATACAGAGCGAGATATATATCGGAGATTGCAAAGCAAATCGAGAACAATCCGAATCTACTGGACGAGTTGAGAAGATTAGACTACCACGAACTCCGCGATGAATTGCGTTCATTGCCCGGTGTGGGTCCAAAAGTGGCGGATTGCGTTTCGTTATTCGCGTTTGGTAAATTAGAGGCTTTTCCTATTGATGTCTGGATCAGGCGTGTGTTACATCAAATTATGGGAGACGGAATACCGAGAACTAAAGACGGTAAGGAGAAGCCGCTATCGCCTTCAGAATACACGGAACTGAGCTCTTTTGCAAGACGGCGTTATGGTAAGTTCGCGGGTTATGCGCAAGAATACTTATTCTATTACATAAGGAGTGAAAATGATAGAGCTATTGCAGTATGACTGTGTGCCACGAGGTGGCACGAGAGATGAGGGTTTGGCCCCTCGAAGCCGGCTTGCAGGAGCAGGCTTCAAACCGCCTTAAGCTGCTGTGGTTAAAAGCCATGGTGGTGAGCGTTAAGGAAAAGGTCCCACAAGAT
>JAPWVK010000231.1 GCA_029241965.1 Candidatus Methanophagales archaeon | reverse complement strand
TATGACACCTACACATATATAAACTTCACCGTTGAAAAATATCGCAAATAATGAGTCTAATAGCACCAATATTGTATAAGAATGGATTTTTAGCGCGCATTCGATGATGTGTAGGTGGCACATCTAATTCTGTTCAGGTCTAGATATTTAACTACAAACAGTGTTCTTATGATATCATTTATCTTAGTAAACCAGTTATTAGGAAGTATCCATTCAGCTTCCGGCTCATCAGGCCAGCGCTTGTTCTCTAAGATATTTTTCCTAAATGTCTTTAATAAAAATGAATCGAAAGACTTTAGGTCTAACTCTGGTTTAAACACAGGTGTCAATAGAGAGTATTCCGTTTTTACTAAGTATTCCTCATTATACTCTTTGAGATTCTCGGTTAGTTGACTCCAAAAATCGGATTTTTCGAGATTCTGCTTGATTATACTTGTTACAGACTCATAATGAGTCTTAGTCCTATCTGAAATCTCAAACCCATGTTTCTCTTTTAACCATTTTTTGTATTCATCAATGTTTTGGGGCTTTTTAGTATCCATATTCTCACCCTTGGACCTTGCCTATGTTGTCTAACGTTGAATAAACGAACCTAACTTCGGTTATCTTCCCTCCAATAAGGGAATTAATGCGAAGTACTTCGTTTATCCACGACTCGTGACGAACTATCCCGCTTATCATTTTCACCTCATTTTATAGTGGCCTTTTTATTTTATCTATATGCATTGCTTACCTACGTTTCAGAGCATAAAAGCTTTTCGAATCTCAACATTCATACACCCTCACAAAATCACTCAATACCTGCAACCATTTTTTGACGACTTCTCCGGATGAAACTGAACGCCATACACGTTCTCATTATTCACAACCGCAGCTAACTGCATGCCATATTCTACCGTTGCTACAACATCCGCTCATATTCCCTCTTCCAGAATCTATTATTGCAATTACGCCTATCTTCGTTGTCATTGTAGTCAACCACCCTTTATCTGGTCCTACTATTGTTTAGTCTGCTAATTTACTCATCATAGTGGCATATTATAGGGCAGCCACATAAAGCTCGTAGATCTCAGAGCTGTTTCTTCGAAAACACAGCCAATCCATGCTTCACGCTTCATGATATTCCTGAATAGACTTAACCTCGACATCTCCGGACTTCACCGTCTCTATTCCCGCAACCGTAGCCATCGCAGCAGCAGCAGTAGTAATATATGGTATTTTGTGCTGGATAGCGGTTTTTTTGATATAGCTATCGGCATATTTTCCTTTCTTGCCTACCGGCGTATTGATTACCATCTGGACACGGCCATTATGGATGTCGTCAGTTATATTGGGATGACCTTCGTGCAGCTTTAGCGCTTTGCACGCTTGCGGTCCTGAATAATCAAATTCACAAGCTTGACCAATGATAATAGGTCCAGAGCCTATTACCAGCACCCGTTTGATGCTTTCGTCTTTTGGCATTTTCTTGATTTCATAAGTATTTTTCAAACTAAAAAAATGTTTTCTTAAAATTCGCGTTGTGAAATTTCTCCCTTTAGTAGGGTACACTACATCTGCCCGCAACGCCTCGGATGCAAAAGCAAGTGCGGCATAAACCCCCTCCTTTGTTAAACGAGGATGCTCATCAATGATTTGCTCTACTGTTTCACCGGCTGCCAATTTTTCCAATATAAATTCTACTGTGACCCTCGTACCTGTGATCACAGGCTTGTCCATCATAACTGTCGGGTCCGACTTGATAAAGTGCCTCCAGTCTTTTATCATTGTCTTTTACCTCGGTATTAAATAATCATTATTTTTTGCACCAATTAAAATCAATGGCGTCCATAAAAACAGAATAGTGTCCTAATATTTAATCTTTTCGGGTACTGTGATGTCCTAAAGTTAATTCGTCCGCTCTGGTAGGTATCTCGCGAAAAAATGTGTAATCTCGTGGTTAAACCGTTTCGCTTGTTGGAGTTCTATTTCTTCAGTAATTTATAAAACTCTTCAACGGTAAGTCCTGCATCTTTTATTTCTGAAGACTTTTACCATTTGTTTGCATAATACAGGCAACAGCCTCTTTTCTGTCATATTGCCATCTCAACGACAATACTTTTTGGTTGATGTATCATTTCTTTTTTACAAAAAAGAAAACCTGTGCTAAGAAACTATTTCTTTTGGTAAAGCTTTCCTTTCTAAGTAAGAAAAGGTTTGTGTTAAAAGAAAAATAGGATTTGAAAAATGTATGCAAAGGGAATAAGTTCGCTGCCCCCTTATCTATTTGCGGAAATAGATAAGAGGAAGGAGGAAGCGATAAAGAAGGGTGTGGATGTAATAGACTTAGGTATCGGTGATCCAGATTTGCCGACACCACCGCACATAGTGGAAGCACTCTGCCACGCCGCAAAGGACCCTTCAAATCATAGATACCCGTCTTACGAAGGAATGCTCTCGTTCCGAGAAGCAGTAGCTGCATGGTATAAGCACAGAAAGCACGTTAATTTAGATGCTGAGGATGAAGTTCTAACGTTGATAGGGGCGAAGGAGGGGATAGCGCATTCGGTATTCGCATTTTTAAATCCCGGCGATATTGCCCTCGTCCCTGACCCCGCATACCCGGTATATAATAACGCAACGGTATTGGCAAATTCTACACCGTATTCTGTACCGTTAACAGAAGAGCACGACTTCAAGCCAGACTTAGAGAGTATAGATAGAGAGGTTGCGAGGAAAGCAAAAATCATGTTCTTAAATTACCCGAATAATCCCACAGCGGCGACAGTTGAAAAATCATTCTTTAAAGAGGTGTTGGATTTCGCTCGCGAAAACGAGATCATCATCCTCCATGATAACCCTTACTCCGAGCTTACGTTTGATGGCTATGAAGCGCCGAGTTTTTTGGCGGTCAAAGGCGCAAAGGAAGTGGGTATCGAGTTTAACTCGCTTTCCAAGACTTACAACATGACGGGGTGGCGAATAGGATACGCAGTAGGGAATTCTGAAATATTAGAAGGTCTGAGGATTGTGAAGACCAACGTTGATTCTGGTGCTTTCCAGGCTGTTCAGATAGCAGGTATAGCAGCGTTAACAGGTTCACAAGATGGTGTAAAGCGGAATATGGCGATTTACCGAGGACGAAGAGATATTGCAGTTACCGGATTGAGAGCCGCAGGTGTAGAAGTGAAAACGCCAAAAGCTACGTTCTATCTCTGGGCAAAGGTTCCTTCTGGGTTCTCGTCTATTCAGTTCTCCATGTTCTTGCTGGAACGTGCAGGAGTAGTTATAACACCCGGGGTAGGGTTTGGTAAGCACGGAGAAGGGTTTTTTCGACTTGCTTTTTGTATGAGTGATGAGAGATTAAAGGAAGCGTGTGACCGGATAAAAGGGCTGAACATATAGAGTGAGGCAAAATAGCGAGCAATGACGGAACTTAAATTCACGAAGATGCAAGGTTGTGGTAATGATTTCATACTGATAGACGATCGAGAATCAGGAATACCCGAGCAAAAGAAGGGCGAACTCGCGGGGTTGATAAGCCAACGCGGATTTTCAATAGGTGCAGATGGCGTATTATTCATTTGTAAACCTACTGCAAGTTCGTATGATGTGCGGATGCAGGTTTTTAATGCCGATGGTTCCGAGGCAGAGATGTGCGGAAACGGAATGCGATGCTTTGCCAAATATGTGTACGAAAGAGGGATAGTACGAAGTAGTAAAATGAAAGTGGAGACGTTAGCAGGGTTGATTGTTCCGGAAGTGGAAGTGGATGAAAAGGGCGCAGTAACTTTTATACGGGTTTTTATGGGCGTGCCGGAGTTTAATAAAATAGAGCAAATGCTTTTCGTGAATGATGAAATAGGTGAGATTAAACTGACAGCGTTGAGTCTTGGCAATCCACACGCTGTTGTCATTGCTGACTCCTTTGATGGGATGGAGGTTAATGAGGTTGGAAAAGCAATAGAATCACATAAAGCGTTCCCTAACAAGACTAATGTTGATTTTGTGCTGCGTAACGCTAAAAGAGAGATAAGCGTGAGGACGTATGAGCGAGGAGTAGGGGAGACGTTATCGTGTGGCACCGGGTCAACAGCATCTGTGCTTACATTAAATAAGCTTGGGTATGTGAATCTAAATGAGCCGGTTATAGTACATACGAAGGGTGGAGATTTGGTGGTGGAGCTAAAGGAGGAAGGTGCTTATCTTATGGGTCCTGCGGAAGAAGTGTATGAGGGTGTAGTTAAAGTGAGTATCTAAGGTGCAGGAATGGTATTTGTTTAGCTCCTTTTTATAACAACAAGATTACACGGATTTCCACAAACCTTTTCTATCAAACTTTAAGAAAGTTTAATCAACAAACTTTTAGAAAAAGTTTGACCAAAAATGCTTCGCTACTTCGCGGAAAGAAAAGCTTTACCAAGTGCGCCGAGAAAGACTATGATATATATCCAGTTTGGTGAAAATCCAACCTGAGGAAGGGTTAGCCACCACCTCAGAACTGAACCTTGCACCCAAACAGGCTGTAGTGAAGCCAAGGGAATGGGATACTGGGCTGCAACGCAAGTGAATGGATTCAGCCACGAAATTCTTATTGTGTCGGTGGCCGACGCTGTTTGGTTGGCGGAAGGCAGCACTCTCATCGCTGATAGTCTTAATAGGACGTGGCGATGCGAGCCCAACGGGGTCTGAGACCGTGGCACGGTATCAAATGGATATTATGGGAACTCGGGAGACCAAGAGTGTTCTCCTTACCGGAGTATGTCCTATCAAACCTATAAACGGTAAGATGGTACAGATGACACTCTGGGAGCTGCGAAGCATTTTGATCAAACTTTTTAAAAGTTTGACGGACCAGTTCATAGTACCGGAGAAGCGGGCTAATGCCTGCAGAGGGAAGGGACCGGCAGGGACACACCATCTATACCCATAGATGGGCTTGCGAAGCATTTTGATCAAACTTTTCAAAAGTTTGAGGTGTCAACAAAACTGTGGTCCATAACTCTACGAGCCAGAGAAGATCCAACGTGTAAGTTTAC
>JAPWVK010000230.1 GCA_029241965.1 Candidatus Methanophagales archaeon | reverse complement strand
TCTGCTTGCGTATTTGGATACATTGATACTCACATACCCCGATAAGAAGAAGTACCTATTTAAAAATATCGGATAATCACTCGGCGTTTCCCACAAATTTAAATATGTAGGTTGTTTTTTTCAGAATGTGCGGAATGTGGGTTAAAAGATTAGGATCTGATTTTCTTTATTACTCTTATGACTCTTGCCTTTCTTTTCACCTCTTTTTCCAGCTCCTCTAAGCATCTTCTTACCTTCTCTTCCTTCGTATCTCGTGATTTAATATCCCGATCCAAATCAGTTTTTCTTGTGCGTAGCATCCTCCGCAGTTCTCTTTTTCCGGGACCCCCTTTTACATTCCGCTTTTCTATGTTTGAAGCGATGTCCAGTGCCTTATTTAGTTTCTTCTCGGTTAGTCCATGCTTACTAAGTTTTTTCCCTATGACGCTTATAGCGACATCATCTATTTCACGAAGCACCTCACTCCCGTCCCCACTCTCCTTTATCGCTACTCCCTGCTTTGCCAGCGAAGATACAATTTTATGTGCAGTTCTAAAAGAAAAACCCGTTTCTCGGACGATCGTATCAGCCAGTTCTGTTGCAGTAGTGAACCCAATTTGTGCCTTCCTCACCATCTCTTCCTTTTTCAATTCCAGTTCTTCCACAATGCTTTTTATCACTGATACCGAAGACGCAGTGGTCTTAGTGGCTGTCAAAAGATGCGGTGTTACCTCTTGCAAATCTCGATTATAAGAGTAGGGCAACGCTTTACATATAGAAAGCACGCTCATCAAAGATCCGTAAACCGTGCCTGTTCTCGCCCTAACGAGCTCTGCATAGTCAGGGTTTCGCTTCTGCGGCATTATTGAACTCCCAGTTGCATATCCAGCAGGAACACGAACGAAATCGAATTCTGACGTGCTCCACAGTATTATCTCCTCTGCAAGCCTGCTCAGATTTGTCATTAGATTGGCATAACAGGAAATCACTTCTATGATAAAATCCCGCGTGGAAACGGCATCCATTGAATTCTCCAGCACTGAATCAAACCCAAGAAGCTTCGCGGTTCTATCGCGGTCTATCGGAAATCCTGTGGAGGCGAATGCCGCGGCACCCAAAGGGCTTACGTTTACACGTTCGTATGCACTCATAACCCTCGTGAAATCACGAGCAAACGCATCGGCATGCGCTAAGTAATGATGTGCGAATGTAGTCGGCTGTGCATGCTGCAGGTGCGTATAGCCAGGCATCACGGTATCTACATTCTCAGCAGCTTTTTCTATTACTACATTTCTCAACTCGTTTACTGCTTTCAGGACTCCTAACAACTCCGTACGAAGTGCAAGTCGTATACACGTTGCCACTTCGTCATTTCTCGACCGCCCCGTATGCATCCTACCCCCTATATCCTCGCCTATCTCCCTTATCAAAACCGATTCTATCGCGGTATGTACATCCTCATAGGAGGGGAGTTTGTGTTCAACGAAATATTCCGAATCAATCTTTTTCAAACAGTTTAGAATCGCCGCTACGTCCTTCTTCTTTATTATACCCTGCTCTTTTAACATAACAACATGCGCTTTGTCCACGAGCAAATCAGCGTGAAAAAGCCATTTATCCGCTTCCAAAGATAAGATATAATCTTTTCGGGTTTGCATATTCCATTTTCGCCTTATGTAAGCAGAGGATAATCTACTTTGCGTCTATTCGATATGCGTATACGTACATTTACGCCCCTTCCTGACTCGCCCCTTCTCAAAACCAATTTATTTTATCCCCCTCTTTCATTTTCTATTTTGTCGCACTATGTAATAAGCATTCTCATGCCATCATATTTTTTCTTGTAATGCAATATGTAATCGCAGGTATTTGTTTAGCTAACCACAAAATCACACGGATTTTCACGAGAAACCTTCTCTTTGAAAGAAAAGCTTTACCAAAAGAACAAACGTGTTTTCTTTTAGCACAGGTTTTCTTTTTCTGAAAAAGAAAAAGTGTTGTGCTAATCTCGTGGAATCTCGTGGTTTTTTTCGCCTTAGCTATAAGAATACAATCGCAGTAAGCAATAGTCCTCATACGAGTTGCATATCGTCAAAAACCCGTAATTTGTTAAAACGGCATCAGTGTGTTTAACACGAAGTACGGCACACGAGGAACGAGCCATCTCATGTACTCTTTGTATTCCATTCTCCCTGCAACAATCTCAAACCCTTTATCTAAAACCATTTTATCCGATGAAAGAAGCCTAAAGAAGATCCCGGGATATTTATTCATCAATCGGGTCAATCTTAATGAATATTCCAAATTAGTGCCAAACTGTTTATAACATGATCCTTTATAGGAATCCAATGCTGATTTTGAAAAATCGTCGTTCTCGTATGATTCTACAATACGCTCTGCTGCTAATTTACCGGAGATAAAAGCATATTTAATCCCTTCACCATAGAACGGGTCAACAAAGCCCGCGGCATCGCCGACCAGAATTAATCTATCCGAGCATACCTCTCTTTCATAGCCGCCAGAAGGGATTAGATGCGCATGAGCAACGACATCGGTGCTAAATCCTAATCTCTTAAGGAAACTCATAAATATAGCCCGGGGGGTCTTCATGAGGGGCAGGATTCCTGCTACGCCAACAGAAAAATGCTTCTCTTTTGGAATAACCCAACCGTAGCCAAATTTAGAGACACCATAATGAATGTCAATGGCATTATCTATGTACTCATCAACTTCTTCATTAGTAGCTGGAATCTCCGCAGCTATACCGAGTGCCAACTCGTCTGGTTTATAAGAATCTCGAACCTGCTTTGAAACGATACTATTAACGCCATCAGCACCGATAACTGCCTTTGCATTGTACTTCTCTTTAGTGGTTTCCACAGCTATGCTTGACGGTCTTTGGATTATAGATGTTGCTTTTTCTTCTTCGTGGAGAACGACACCCGCATCCACTGCTTTTGAAACGATGTAGGCATCAAATTTATCGCGAGACACAAGTATCGCCATCCGCGTTTTCCTTCTTACTTCTATTTGATGATTCTTAAAATGAACCCGTTCACCATAGCATTCTCGCTCTATCAAATCCTTTTTAATTCCAAAATCTAAGTGCGATAGTGCACTTATTGATACCGCACCACCACAGAGCTTGAACCTTGGGATTGTCTTCTTCTCCAAAAGTAGAGTGCTCAGGCCTTTCTCTGCACAAGTTTTACTTGCTATTGCCCCCGCAGGGCCGGCACCTATGATTATTACATCGTACTGTTGCATCTTACCACGTTTTTAACTATTTTTATGCCACGGAAAAAGATTTCTTGCTATTATATGTCCTGTAGGTCATGAGTCTGTCCCTATGAAATAACATCTTTTCACTTCTTCCCAATCCACTTCCGTCATCACGCAACCGCTCCTTGAAAGCACCACGCCTATCATCGGCACTCCCTTTGATGTAACGTACCGCATTGTTTCGTAAAGGTCATGCTGGCATGCAACGCCCATCGCAGCTCGAGGCTCTTTATCTCTTATCGCACGTTTAACAAACTCGCCACCTGGAGCAATGCAAATCTCTACACCGTGTTCATCACACATCTTTTTAATTCCCGCAATCCCGCATCTACCACATTCTTCACAGATTATACCCCCCTGCGGTGATGTCTTCGCAGGACATTCGAGGTTGCGAAGGCACTGCGGCAGGAACAATATTCTCTTATCCAACGGTGTCTTCCCATACGCATCTTTGTAGATCGAATTCATAAGGGCAATGCCTATTTCATCAACGATTAAGGGATTTATGTTGAAATAACCAAAGATTAGCTTGGCGGGCATGTAAAAGAGGTTGAGCACAAAGAGCGTGAATCGAGGGAAGAGGTCTCTTTTATGGATGGCTAAGCCAACAGCAGCAAGAATTAGCACCGCTGCTACAACAACAAGGATGATAAAAATCTCGCCCACCGCTACGTATACCGGAGAAGATATAAAGAGCAACAACGTTTGTATATTGCCCGCTGGGCTATTGGCTATACCTATCATCTGGATCTTCCCATTTTGCATTTGTTTAATATCTCTTCAATGTCCACGGTAGTGTTGACGCATCCGGTAGTTGTTAATGGCACGCCCTGCGCTGCCACACCCATAAGATTTGCGTTTAACATCCCTTCATGCAGGTTGGGATAGCAGGCGACACCCACAACCGCTTTCGGTTTTGGCCGGTTATACAAAAGAATCCTCTTCGTGAAAGTACCTCCCGGGGATATATACATCAGGACACCAAGTTCCTTACACATAGGGCTCAATTTTCCTATATCGCATTTCATACACTCCATACATTTAATACCATCCAGCGAACTCAATTTTGCGGGACAATCAGTGCTGCGGATGCACTGCGGTAAAAGCAAAACGCGGTCTTCCAGCGCCGTATCGAAAAACGCCTGGTAGTTAAGCATGTTTCTTATCTCCACCGATACCCGGTCTATCAAGTTGGGGTCAACACGAAAGAACGCGAGCAATCTGCGTAACGGCTCGTATAGCAAACTTATAATGAACAGCACGAGATTGGGAAATATTATCCTCTTTGTATGAAAAATAAAGGAGCAAAGGAATAGCGCGACTGCTAAGAGAACCACAAATGCTATTGCCGCGATTACTACTACCTTTCCCAGCGTTTCAACAAACATCTATCTCGACTCGGTTGATTTTTTATATTCTACTTACTCGCGATTTAATGTCTTTTTCTTCCGTGGCCTATCCCCTAAATAAAAGAACTTTCGTTTATTTTTACGTAAACTCTTTGCCCCAAAAGGGCCTATTTTGCAAAAACGGCAATAATATCCTCTCTTGCTATTAGCCCCACCAATTTACCCCCGGCATCTACCACGGGAATCCTGTTAAAATCGTTCTTGCGCATTATCTGTGCAGCATCTGAGATAGAGTCATCAGGTGAAATCGTCACCGGGTTTTTTGACATCACGTCCTTTACGTATCCATCAAATATTGTGTCAATGTCATCCGGGATCTTCTTTACCTTCTTCATGTAGCTTGACATAGAGAACACAGGGAACGGATTAAGTGGGTCTATATCGGGAAATGGAATCGCCGCGGTCAATTTCATAATGTCCGCTTCACTGATTACGCCAACAACCTTCTTCTGATCGTCAATCACCGGTGCACCGCTAATTCGCTTCGTTCTGAACGTCTTAGCCACGTGTGGTATCTTATCGTCGGGCTTGAAAGCTATCACATCAGTTGTCATCAGTTCTTTTACTTTGACACTTGTCTTTGTTTGCATCTCTTTTCCCAGCTTATTTCTCGTAAAGCGAAGCGATTATATCTGCTCTGGCAACTATTCCTACCAATTTACCGTCATTATCCTCCACGGGTAATCTATTAAACCCCGTGGAGTGCATAATCTGGGCGGCATCGTCAATTAACGTATCCGGCAATATAGTTTTCGGATTCTTTGACATCACGTCCTTCACTTTCATCTTGCTCGCTTTTTCGATGTCTTGCTGTATATCGTGTAAGTCATCGCCAACTATATGCATTAGGTCATGCACCGTAAAGATAGAGGTGTACCAGTGAAAATTGCTCAAGAGCTTTAAAATATCCCCCTCACTAATCACCCCTACTATTTCCTCACTGTCATTGAGAACAGGGACCCCTGCTATTTTTTCCTCTTTTAATACAGTCGCGACATCCAGTAGTGAATCGTTCTCTTTTACCGTAATTACTTCTCTTGTCATAATCTCTTCAACTTTCTCTTTCATTGCACTTCATCCTTTACGTTCTTTCTGTTAGTTGTTTAAATTAAAGTTTTCTTTTGTAATATCTTTTATTGCAGTGGTGCTTTTAGCACAAGTACTTTCAAGTTTATAAAAAGAGGGGGGGATGACTTGACTGCAAATTAGAATTAGATGCGAAACTGGTGGGAAGAGGAAAAAATAGATGCAATTGGTGATTAACACCTATGGGTCTTACCTGAGGAAGAAGGGAAACTGCTTTTTAGTGAGGAAAGAGGATGAAGTATTTGAAGTTTCCGTTACTAATGTAGACAGCATTTTGATCACCACGGCTGCTTATATTTCCACGGATGCAATCAAGTTTGCGGAGTTTAAAGACAGAGTGTATAGGACGCACCGGTATCAGTAGGCGTTATACGGGCTGATGATTGCGGATAATTACGGTGTAGAGGTGAAGAAGGGTTTTGTGTGTTATATGAGGAGTAATCATCTGGTGAAGGAGCTGAAGCTCAGCGAGAAGGGGTTTGAACATGCTATCGCGCTGGTGAATGATGTTTTAGAAGTGATACAGAAAGGTTTTTATCCTGCGGCGACTAAGTACAAAGCAAGGTGCGTGGATTGCACGTACCTGAAAATTTGCGTTTGATGGAGAGCAGAAGTGGAAGAAATAAAGAAGCGGATTGTCGAAAATGTTGTGAGTGATTTTACAGCAAAAAATATGCATATTTGTATATATATATTTGTATTTCTTGATGACAAAAAGGGGTTTGAATGATTGAGGCGATAAGGAATCTCGGTATTTTGAAAATGATCGACGACTTAAATGAAGAATTTGATTTTAATGCTTTAGAATCCGTAGAATCATTTCTGAGACAACGAGAGAAAGCTATTGAGAGCGGTGCTTACGCACGGCTTCAGTTTGAACCCATAAATGCAGATCAAATAGGGATATTTGCGCTGGATGACGGGCAGATAAAATTTCAAGTCGAGACAGTCTCAGATGATGATTGGAAATACTTATTCTTAAAAACAGCGTCGCAGGGAACATACATAACGCCTACTTGGAAAGAGAGTCCAAGCAAGCTTAAAAAAACCGTTGAGCGATTTATCAAAGAATCAAAAGATAAAGAAAATGTTGCAGATTGGGCACAAAATGTAGTTAAGATATACACTTCTGAAAAGGTAGAGGCTGGTGAATTGGATAAAGAAGGAAAATTAGAGAAAAAGCCATTCTTTGAAACTGTAGAATGGGCAAAGGAGAATAAAAAGGTAAATATTTTCTCTGTTAAGATCAATGGCAAATATAATGCGGAGATTAAGGAACTTCTCGATTTCGCCTTGACAAACAAGCCAAGAACAATATATCAGACAGATAAAGTCAAATCCATCAATTCATCAGGTATAAAATGTAGTCTGTGTCACACAGAAACAGAACTCTTTCCCAATGTACTCTCAGGTGTGGGAATAAATATAGCCAACGTGGATAAACCTGGATTTTTCCCTGGTGTTGCCAGCGAAAATGCAGGAAAAGCCTTTCCTATTTGTGCACCCTGTGCAGAGGCTTTATATGTCGCAAAGTTCCATGTATTCCCGAATCTTCGTCAGAATATCTCTGGACATCAGGCTTTAATCATCCCCCATTTGGTGGAAAGCGAAGACAAAAGCGAAGCACTTATGATTCTTACTTCAGAATTTGGGAGATCAAGAAATGATGTAAGTGGTGCAGGAAGAAAAGAAGCTGGAATTTTGAAAGATTTAGCGGAGAATAAAGGCATCGCTACTATTACTTTCTTGATTGGCGATGTAGGAGGGCAGAGTGTAGAGAACATAAGAAAAGTCATCCCCGATGTTCTTCCATCACGACTTTCTGAGATTTCAAATGCGATTGAAGAAATAAACAAGATGCATGAAGATTATCCATTCAAACATCCCTGGAAATCAAAGTATTCTCCCCTCAATGGTAACCTCAGAATAGTAAGAGATGTACTTGGAATGCCCAGATACCGGAAACCGCCAGCAGGTAAAAGAAGCCCTTTTAAGGCATCATCTGTTAACAGCCTTGATCTTTTGAGTGGAATTTTCCTTAAGAGGCAATATTCTCTAAGGGCTTTATTGGCTGAATTTTCAGCGAAGCTATCCTACGATTTTTTAGGTGCTTTATCGGACGATGATAAGAACAAACCCATTTATTCAATCAGGGATAATATTGCCAATATGGTGCATTCCCTTTTATTCTTGGACAAAATAGGAGTGATAGAAATGGAAACGGGAAAAAATTTTGTAAGCAAATATATTGAAAAGCACGAAGGATTGAAACCCTTGAATGACTTCTTGAACGAAGAAGCAAGGGGTCTGGACACAGAGGAGAAGCAGTATGCGTTCTTGGTGGGGTTGCTCTTTGGCAAGTTGGTAAGTATTCAACTGGCAAGACAGGTCTCAGCCAACGCCTTGAGATGGCTAAAGGGACTACAAGTAAGTCCGCAGGATCTGATGGACATATTTGTGAAGACAAAGAGCAAGCTGGACGACTACAGCACGCCAAAAACTGCATGGTCTGAAGAGATGAGGGGTGTGGCTGAGGCGATTGGAGCGCTTGGTGCAGATATCGCTAAATGGGATATAAGCAGAAAGGAAATCCCCTATTATCTATGTCTTGGGCAGAGTCTGTCTGGCTATTATTTACCAAGGAAGGGCATAGATAATGAAACAAAAAAAGAAAAGGAGGATGATAAAAATGAGTGAAGAGATAGAAATTAAAGGGAGCAAAGAAAATAAAGAGAAAGAACACATAAAGAACAGGAACGAGTTTCTCTTCTTGTACGACATTAAGAACGGGAATCCCAATGGGGATCCAGACGAGAATCGTCCACGTATAGATGACGTAACCAAACGGTGCTATGTAACGGATGTGAGACTGAAGAGGTTTGTAAGGGACTATTGGGTGCAAACGGATGGGGAAGATAGGATACTTGTTACAAAATTAGGAACAAAATTAGCCAATCTCACAGAAAGAGTTAAGCAAAGTCTCAAAGATATGGATAAAAGCAAAATTGCAGGCGAAGAGTTGATGGAAACATTAAAGGGAAGATTTATAGATTTAAGAATGTTTGGTAGCCCACTTGCTTTTAAAGGTGCTCCCGATGAATGGGGAGAACGAAGTAGCATCACTGGAGCAATTCAGATTAATTTTGGTGAAACGTTACATCAAGTTGAGGAGGTTACTTTTCATGGATGGAGTAGTATTCCTTTTGAACCGGGACAAGCGGGCTCAACTCCAACTACATATTATGGGATACCTTACGGTCTTATCGCATTCCACGGCGTTGCCAATGAGAATGCAGCCAAAACAACAGGACTTACAGATGGAGACCTTAATAAGTTCAAAGTTGCGCTCTGGAAAGGTGTTAGGGAAAGTCCCTCTGCTCACACCCGTACGAAGCAGGGACAACAGCCAAGGCTGCTTTTGAACATAGTTTACAAAGAAAAAATTGAGATCGAAGAGAACGGGGATAAAAAGAAAGTTCCCACCGAATACCATATTGGAGCACTGGAAGAAAAAGTCGCGTTGACTCCAACAGAAGAGGTTAAAGAAGAGATAAATATCAAAAAGATTGGAGATTATACTCTTGATTTCAGTGAATTGGTTGAGTCCATTAGGAGAGCCAATGACAAGATAGAACGGATAGAGTATTGCCTTTCGCCAGAATTCGCAAAACTCTATGGAAATAGTTTAGTCCAAAACTTGAGGGAAAAAATTGGAAAGGAAAAACTAATAGAAGACCTCGACATAGATAAACTGGCAGAAAAGAAGGGTTAATATGGATTCAATACCGGTTGTTGCCTTCAGGTATTATGGAAGATACGGGCACTTTCGTAAACCCTACTCTAATGTATCTTCCCTTACATACCCCTTTCCGCCGAGAACCGCTATCGCAGGGTTATTAGGAGCAATTCTTGGTGTTCCAAAGGAAAAAGTTGCCGGGAATTTTGATGAAAGTAAAATGAAAGTGGCTGTTGCCATTGAGAAGGAAATCAAAACAATTACACACGTTACAAACTTCAGGCAGGATAGCTCAGGAAAGGTGGATTATTCTATTAAACGTCCAAAAAAGGATTGGACGCCTAAACCACTAAAAAGGATACCGGACTGGAATAAACCTATCAACCCTTATCCGATGGAACTCTTAAGAAATCCTTCATATTTGCTCTATGTTAGTTTAAACGATAAAATGAGCGAATTGACATCGCGCATTAAAAATGAGCGGTACGTGTACACGCCGTGCATGGGATTGTCAGAGTTTCTTGCAGGATTGCAGTATATCCCCTCTGAAGGAGTTGCGAAACCTTTGGACCCAGGAGAACATGAAATATCATCGGTAGTTTGCAAAGAAGAATGTTCATTATTGATAGACCGTTTAAAACCAGAAGAAGGACATCACATCCAGGAATTAAAAGTTCCTCATTTGGGAACGGCAGAGCGGACTTTTACTTACAAGCGTTATCTATTAAATATGGTTCCAAAACCACTACCTGTTCAAATGAAGGTCACACCTTACCAGTTTGGAGATGAGATTATCACCTTCTTGTGATGCGATATGGAATACAAGCTAATATCTCATGCATTGGATCATCGCCCTTTGGAGCTATGGGACCACATAGACCAAGTTATCAAAGCAACTAAGCATCTTGTTGCTCAAAAGGGGCTCAATTTTAATGGTATATCCAAGCGACAGATTGAAGAACTGAGCATTTTAGTTGCGGTATGTCATGACTTTGGCAAAAGCACTTCGTTCTTTCAAGAATACATCCGAAGCAGAATAGAAGGTAGAGAATATACCGGAAACGAAAGAGATAAAACACATGCACTTCTGTCTGCTTTTTTCGGCTGGCATATGACAGAAAAATGGATATCGAAAAATGATCAGCTTGACGAGCATTGGAAATTATTTCTACCATTTGCAGTCTTTTTGGCAATAGAAGGGCATCATGGTGAGTATAAAAGTATAGAAGAAGTGTTAAATAGTCGTGATAAAAATTTCAACTTGTTGGAAAAGCAGATTGACACAGTTCACAGGGAAATATTTGGATATGTATTCCCTAATTTTGAAGTTTCCGATGGAGAAGACTTTAATATTGATGCAATTGAAACTATATCGAGCAAAATTAGAAAGTTGAACAGAAAATATGGAAAAGCACCGGAGGGATATGATGAAGAAAAATGGCTTGAAGTTCAAATAGAACATAGACTTTTAGCATTATTCCTATATTCTATTCTTTTGGAGTCCGACAAGGCATATCTCGCTTCTGATAACCCTGAACAGTATGAAAGAAAACCAATTGATATTCCTGATAATCTTGTGGATGAGCATCTCAAAAAATTTAAAAAAGACAGACTAATAAACGAAGACCGAAATAGAGCATACAAAGAGACTATTGATGGTGTTAACTCCTTCCCGCTAAGTGAAAGGATTCACTCGATTACACTTCCTACTGGACTCGGAAAAACTTTACTATCCGCATCGTGGGTTTTAAAGCTTAGAAAACGAATTGAAAGAGAAAATGGATTTACACCAAAAATTATCGTTTCACTCCCTTTTCTTTCAATTATCGAGCAGACAGACAAAGTGTACAAAGATTTTTTAGGTGAACTCTATGAAAAACGTCAAGATAGACTTTACATACCAAGATATTCCATAGCTAATTTTGAATATAAAGACGGAGTTGATGATAAAGAGCGGAGCGATAACTCGGTTGATTTTTTCTTGAACATCTGGAACTCCGAAATCGTTGTTTCTACTTTTGACCAGTTGCTTTATTCTCTATTTTCATTGAAGTCAAAACACCTTATGCGGTTTCACAATTTATTCAATGCGATAATAGTCTTTGATGAGATACAGGCACTACCGTCAGAGCTATGGAAACCGTTTGAATACTTCTTTAAAAAATTATCTGAAGTTGGAAACACACACGTTCTGTTGATGTCTGCAACACAGCCAAGATTTTTACCAAGTGCGGTAGAAAGGGTTCCAAACCACGAAGATTATTTTAAAAAGCGTGAGAGGGTAAAACTTCATATAAATACCGGAGAGAAGTCAGTTGAAAGTTTTGTAGAAGAATTGCCCGATTTTTTGAATGAACACTCTGATAGGTCAGTAATGGTAGTGCTGAACACACGGAATTCCAGTAAATTTGTATTTAAAGAAGTCAAAAAAATGATTGATGAAAAGATAATTTCAGAAAGACCTACAATTTATTTGTCTTCTCTTGTTGCGCCATCACAGCGAAGTGAACGAATTTTAGCGATAAAGAGTGGTATTGAAAGCGGCAGCAATCCTGTAGTTGTGACGACCCAGTGCATTGAGGCAGGGGTAGATATAGATGTTGATTATATTATTCGAGATTGGGCACCTTTGGATTCCATCTTTCAGGTTTGTGGTCGCTGTAATCGCAATGGGGAAAAAGAAATTGGGACCATAAATATCATAAATCTTAAATCAGAGGGGAAAAGATTCCTTTCTGAACTGGTTTATGATGAAGTCCTTTTAGAGTGTACCACATTCAGCATTGCTGGGAATCTGAATATCTCAGAAAAGCAATTCTACAATTTTGGATCTCGCTATTTTAAATCAGTAAGAGACAAATTGGGGCAATCAATGAAAGTTGTAAGAGCTTATTCAGGATACAGTCATGAATATAAAGAGAAACGAGTGAATATTAAGAAATTGTTGAGAGGCGATGAACATCAGGAACAATTCATAATTCCATCATTAGATGAAAAACTGCCAGCGGAGATTAGACAAGCATTGGATATAGAGGACAGGTGGAAGAGGCGATATGCAATAAAGAAACTCGCCAAACGCATATCAGCGAATTCTGTAAGCATACGATTTGAAAAGTGGATGGCTGTTAGACCTGATGATTTAATAGCAGGTAAGCCGATAGGGAACTTCAGAATTCTTGATGAACAATTTTATGATAAAGAAGGAGTAGGGCTTGATGTTGACCTTAAAAGTTCTATTGGTGGAACTCTAATCTTTTAGAGGCAAATCCCATGAACCTAAAAACCCTACGCCTAACCCTGAAATCCGACCGCCCTGTAGCAGAAACCACAGCGAAACTAAGAGCCTCTATTTAAGAAGTTCGATTAACTCATCTTTATTCAACTCTGCTTGATGTAGGAAGTCAAGTAACGTACCTTTTGCAAGTTCTCTACTTCCACTGTTGTCCATTAAGAATTAACTAAAACTCCGGGCAGGTTGTCAAGCCTGAAACTCTCGATATAAAGCTCGACAGCTTCTTTGAGATTCTTCTGTGCTTCCATAAGAGATTCGCCCTGTGATGTCACGCCAAGTTCTGGACACCTAGCCACAAAGAATTTACCTTCCTGGGTAATAGACACCAGAAATACTTTTTTGCTTTCCATTATTAATATCTCACCTTTTATCTTTTATCTTCGGCTTCTCTAATTATATTAGGTAGGCATTTCGTATTTAATTTTTTAGGTGATAATATATCATGCACCTAAAAACCCTACTTCTGACCCTGAAATCCGATCGCCCAGAGGAAGAAGACGCAGCGAAGTTAAGGGGCTTCTTCGCCACCAAGTTTCGTGAACACGCACTACTGCATCAGCATATGGATGTGGACAAACTCCTCTACCGGTATCCGCGTATCCAGTATAATTATTCTACGGCACCTTGCTTGTATTTGTCACAAAAGAAGGTGTGGGTCTTTTAAATCTAAGAAAGTTATACAATATATACGCTAAAATGACCAACACCGAAACATTAATATCAAAAGTGTGGAGTTTCGCAGACGTTTTGCGAGATGACGGCGTCGGCTACGGCGACTACCTGGAACAGCTCACCTACCTGCTTTTCCTGAAACTGGCGGACGAATATACAAAACCGCCATATAACCGTAAACTACCTATTCCGGACGGTTATAACTGGGAAAGCATGTTATCGAAACGAGGCGCTGAACTCGATTCCCATTATGTGAAGCTGCTCCGGGAGTTAGGTAAAGCCAGCGGCATCCTGGGCCAGATATTCACCAAATCGCAGAATAAGATTCAGGACCCAGCCAAGCTTTATCGGATCATTGATATGATAAACACTGAAAACTGGAGCTTGATGGGTACAGATCTAAAGGGTAAAATCTATGAAGGGCTGCTGGAGAAAAATGCAGAGGACGTAAAAAGTGGCGCAGGTCAGTATTTCACGCCCCGTGCGCTTATCATGGCAATGGTAGAATGCATACATCCGGAACCAGAAAAAACGATCTGCGATCCTGCATGCGGAACCGGCGGCTTCTTCCTCGCATCTTACGATTTCCTGTGCAACCCTGTGAATTACCGGTTGGATAAGGAGCAGAAAGAATTTCTCAAGGACCGAACATTTTCAGGTAATGAGATTGTTGCAAGCGCAAGAAGAATGTGCCTCATGAACATGTTCCTACATAACATCGGCGAGATTGACGGTGAATCACCCATATCATCTGCCGATTCACTCGTGTCTGATCCGGGTGCCCGGTATGAATATGTACTGACCAATCCACCATTCGGCAAAAAAAGCAGCATGACCTTTACAACAGAAGAAGGGAAACAGGAAAAAGAAAACCTTGTTTATAATCGTCAGGATTTCTGGGCTACTACATCCAACAAGCAACTGAACTTCCTGCAGCATATCCATACACTACTTAAATCAGACGGGCACGCTGCCGTTG
>JAPWVK010000229.1 GCA_029241965.1 Candidatus Methanophagales archaeon | reverse complement strand
TACTAAAATTTACCAGATATAGGTGGGTGAAGAGAAGATGGAAAGAAGCTTCCCGGTATGCTGCTATTGTGGTGCGTGCGCGGCGTTCATACCGGATTTTAAGAAGTATAGCGAGGAAGAAGTGGTGTGGGACAAGGGCTGTGGCGGGACAGTGTCAAAGGGCTTCTGTTTCAGTTTCTGTCCTCGCACATTCGCAGCTTGTCGTTTATGTGAGGGGGAGTGCCCAAGGATGGAATATGGCGTATGTGATTTCAGCCCCTGCCCTTCCAGTCCCGAAGGCAGGATTCTGGGATACTACAATGAAATATTAAGTGCAAGAGCAACGGAGAGAGGCATAAGAGAGGTGGGGCAGGATGGCAGTATTATAACGGCAATGCTCTGCGAAGCGTTAAGAAGTGGATTTATAGATGCTGCCGTTGTCGCTACGCGGACAGAAGATTGGAAAGCCGAACCTTTTGTTGCCACGACACCGGAAGAAGTTTTGCTTGCCATAGGTCCAAAATACACCGCTTGTCCTTCTGTCCTGGGTGTATGGGAGGCGATTGACCGCGGTTATGAAAATATCGCAATGGTCGGCGTTGGCTGTAATATAGAAGCAGTGAGAAGGCTTCAGGCTCTGCATGACTCCTCTTTAGAGCTGGACCGTGTGAAAGTCTTAATCGGGCTTTTTGGGACCGAGGCTTTCTGGCACCGTGACCTGGTTACGTTTCTGTCAGAAAGAGAAGGAATAGATATAAGAGATGTCCAGAGGTTTTATGTTACAAAGGGGAAATTTATGGTGGTTACAAAGGACAAGGAGTTTAGTATTCCAACAGAAGATATGGAACAGTGCGTACGGGATACATGCAAGATATGTGAAGATTTCACATCGCAACTAGCCGATGTTTCAGCCGGCTCTGCGGGTTCGTCGGATGGGTGGACGACATTAATAATCCGGACAAAAGTAGGAGAAGAGCTTGTAAAAGCTTCCGCTTCTGCAGGGGTAATAGAGACGAAGAAGATAAGCGTTGAGGGCATAGAAAAGATGGAACGATTTGCTATAAATAAGAAATACGGTAATTATGGCATGATACGAGATCAGATGGAGATTTGTTCTGCATGTTTAACGAATCCATATTCGTTTACATTGCAAATAGGGAGAGGTGATTGAAATAAATGACAGATATATATGCAAATGCTAGGTCTACCACGGGAACGTCCGTGAGAAGGCGAGATGTGAATACGATGAGTGGAATGTGTCCGATATGCGTGAAAGAGTGTACAGTGCTATGCGAAATAGGGAAGAGTACGTTTAGGGGTCGAGAGGTATTGTATCCAGAACCGGAGCAGTATGGCTGGAGCACTGCCGCGTCAAATAAGGATTACGGGCTCGATTTCTCTGATTTTAATATCCTTTCGCGGTTGCGAGGTGCAGAAGGGATAGAACCGAGCCCTGATTTGGCCGTATTTCCGAATGTGAACATAGAATCGAAGATAGGAGGTATTCCGTTAAAGACACCGCTGGCAAGTGGCGCTTTCGGGTCTACAGATGTGGGAAGGAACAACTGGGATGGCCTTGCAATCGGTGCTGCACTCACAGGAATAATCATCATCATAGGCGAGAACGTCTGCGGCGTTGACAAAGAATCGGTGTTCTCAAACGGAAAAGTGACGAAATCGCCTGAGATGGAGCGAAGAGTAAAACTGTTCAAGGAATACTGGGACGGCAAATATGGCGATATCGCGGTGCAGACGAACGTAGAAGACCAGCGATTCGGCGTGGATGAGTATGTAATCTCAAAACTGGACGTGAACATATTAGAGAGGAAATGGGGACAGGGAGCAAAGGCAATAGGCGGTGAAATACGTGTATCGTCTCTGGAAAGGGCATTAGACCTGAAGAAGAGGGGCTATATCGTGCAGCCGGACCCCGAAGACCCTGCCGTTCAAGAAGCGTTTAAAGACGGCTTGTTCAAGACCTTCGAGCGGCATAGCCGAGTTGGATTCCCGGAGGAGCGAGGTTTTGTGGAGGATGTCGAATGGCTGCGTGGCATAGGTGCAAAATATGTAACGATAAAAACGGGTGCTTACCGGCCTGTGGACGTTGCATGGACGATGAAAGTGGCATCGGAAGCGAAAGTGGATTACATAACGTTTGATGGCGCCGGTGGCGGGACGGGCATGAGTCCTGTGCCGATGATGAACGAGATGAGCACGCCTACCGTCTATTTAGAAGCACAGATATTGAAGTGTGCACGGATACTGGAGCGAGAAGGTAAATACGTGCCTGACATTAGCATGGCTGGCGGGTTCGTCAACGAGACGCAGATGTTCAAGACGATAGCAATGAGCAACTTCGGCAATGGTCCGTTTATAAAATCAATAACGATGGCAAGGTCGCCGTTAACGGCCGCAATGAAAGCTCTTTATTTCTCTGAACTCGCGGAAAAGGGCAGATTGCCACGTGATTTCGCTAATAAATACGGCAATAACCCGGAAAAGTTCTTTATCGCCACTGAGGAGTTAAAAACGGAATACGGTAGTAAAGTAGGCAAGGAGATACCCTGGTCTGCCGTTGGGGTCTATACATATCTAAGTGAGCGGTTAGGACTCGGTTTAAAACAGTTGCTTGCCGGTACAAGGAAGTTCAAACTGGATTTGATAGACCGGGGCGATATTGCGTCAATGAGCAAGCTTGCAGCCGAAGTCACGGGTATACCAATGCTGCATGAGCTGGAGGCGGATTTGTTCGAGGAGATACTGACGTCGTAGTGGGACTGAATATGGAGATAACAACTTGCGGGGGATGGTAGGGTCTACACTACCAGGACCTTCTTTTTTTATCAACAAGTATTTATCTTGCAACGTTTTATAAGTGAGAAATATGCAGGGTAAAATAATGGAGGTTATAAAGAAGACGGGGAGAGGAATTTTTGAGGATGTAGTATGTTTGTCTAGGAGAAGTATATATGACATTAACTTCGCATATAATACCACTATGGAAGGAGATCCAAGATTGAGTTTGGACATCCCGAAGTTAGGCGAAATCGAATCATAGCAAAAGGGGGGGTAGTTAGATGAACTCAACAGTTTACGATTCAAATGGAAGGCCTGTAGCCTATACAGAAGACGACGTGCATATCTATCTTTTTTCTGGTGAACCAGTCGCATATCTTGACAATGGGTCTGTCTATTCGTTTTCTGGAAGGCATCTAGGTCGATTTGAGAACGGATGTATTCGCGACAATAATGGTCAATGCGTCTTCTTTACTGAAAACGCTACCGGTGGACCAATGAAACCAATGGAGATGATGAAGCCTATGAAAAGCATGGAACAAATGAAACCGATGAAGGGTATGAAGGAAATGCGACCTATGCGACCTATGGATTCTCTATCGTGGTCTGAACTTTCGGGAGAGCATTTCTTTGAAACCTAAGAGATATGTGATTATGGCTTCGCATAACAGCGTGTTTATGGTTAGCTTCGCTAATCCAAATCGCCCTCAGCGACTTCAGACTGCAAACAGTTAGACGATATATCCCCTGCCTAAGATTTCTGTTTTTTGAACTTAGAACGATCTCCTACGAGCCAGAAAACCATTGTGTTTATAATTTTAAAAATTCTCAAATAATTTTATAAGGAGATAGTATAGATTGGAATATCGATTGATGTGGTAAAAAGGCAAAAATTGTTTGAACAGGAAAAACACATACAATAATAGGTACAGGATATAAGAAGAGATTAAAATCGAATGTGTTAATAAAAGATAAGAGTATATGATTAATCAATGATCAGATATTACAAACATGCAGAAGACCAAATAAAGGAGCGGAAGATCAGCAAAGAACAAGTAGAAATGACAATAAAAAAATGGAAATAAGATATGACTCTGAAGCGGATGCGATGTATATAAAATTTAGAGATGGAGAATATGAAATAAGCGAGGAGATAAGGGAAGGGGTAATCATAGACTTAGATAAAAATAACGAAATAATTGGTATAGAGATACTGGATGCGAAAGAGAGGTTAACTCCTTCTTCAGTAGCGGAGATGAGTTTTAAGTTTTCGAAAGTCGAACTTGCGAGGGAGGGAGTAAAGATATGACGAATAAGATATATAAATAGAATTAGAAGCTGCATTTGACGTTGGGATGGGATTTGACAACTCCACAATACGGGGATTTGCAATGGTAGACAAGAGTGATAGGCTCGCGAAATCCGACCTGGAGACTTGAACGAGGAGATTATATCAGCAAAGGAGAGCCCAAATGCTTTGTTTCTGAACTCAACGATTTAAATCTTGCAACACTTTCACCCTCAGCTTTGAGAAATCCTCTTTTATCTCTACCTGGAAGCCCATCCCTCTAAATATCTCTTCAAGCTCAGTCTTAACGAATTTCTTCGGCACGTCAGAACCCAAAAC
>JAPWVK010000228.1 GCA_029241965.1 Candidatus Methanophagales archaeon | reverse complement strand
AACGACACATCTAACCGCAATAACTGCGTATCATGTGGGTAGAACAGACCTCATGAGATCTCCTACTGCTTTCCGTAGAATGAGCTTGGATTAGGCTGACAAGGCAGTAAACAAATTTTTAGAGCAAAAGCGAAGAAATTGCAGGAATAAAGGCAAATTAGAACGATTTGGTTGGCGGTTCCAGAGGCTCTATTAACTTTCGAAAAGATAGGGGATGCTCCTTACCTTGTTACATTTAACAGCCTTTCCTTCTCACCCACCAAAAATGATAGAGCGACAGCTCTCGGTGAATATATATTTTTGATACGGGATTTCGAGATAAGGGTATAGAGGTTGTTCCATAGCTTTTTAATTGTATATAAAGTATAACTTCTACATATTTAAGACGCAGATTTACACGGATTTACACAGATTTGAGTTCTTCTGCGTTAATCTGCGTTAATCAGCGTCAATAATTAATTTTAGTTGGATATTATGCTTTCTTGTTTAATTATCAATATCGAGAACCCTAAGATTTGTGCTACATTTCAAGACTATTATTAAAACCGATAAAACATTCCCGACTACGCAAGCTACTTAGTCTTTAATAGGAAGGACTCCAACCGTGACTCAATCTTTCCAAGTTTTTCCCTTACCTCACCCATATTAGAACCTAAATACTTAATATCAGCCCTCATATCTGACTCCAGCCGCCTCATGTCTGCAAATAGTGCGACCAAACCCGCCATGAGTAATTCATCAGTTCCCGGAGATGAAATAATCCCGACTTCATGGAGAACAAATGCTAATATACAGAATAAAATTATTCCCTCTGCCACTATCCTAACTGCCAAATTGAGGAGATTTACAGTTCCATACTTGTATTCGCTATGTACTACCATCTCTCAGCCCAATTTATCATATATGATCCCTGCCGATACTCCAATTAATGATGCTATGAGTAAAGAAACCCACCAACCAATATCAAGGAAGAAGTATATATACTAATGAGGCCATCACTACAAACACGGTTATTCCAACCAAAGAATCCTTATCATACCGGGTTAGTTCCATATATACCTATATGACCGAAGTATATAAATAACTTCTTTTTAGTGATTGCACCTGGGGGCAGCGTAATAAAAGAAACTCCCTCACACACTTTCTTTTCTGCTCACCTTTTTCCCCGCTTCCGGCGGTTAAAGAAGAACAGCAGTCCGAATATAGCGGCAACAGGAATGGCTATTGTTGAGAATTCCGGGACGTTATACGTCACATCATGTGAACCGGGATTACGCGCGATTGCTTTATTATCACGGTCTGCACCAACCGCATCGAAGTGCACCTTTGTTGGAGTGGTAGGTAGTATTTCAATAGGCACGCTTAGAGTCTCGCCCTCTTCAAATATGCCATCATCGTCAGTATCGCCTGGATTGCTTTTGATTGGGATAATTGTAACATTGAAATGTACGTCGTAATAGTTATAGATCCCATGTGGTTCGAACCCGTAATTATCGGCTGTTTCGCTTACCAGTGCTTTATTGCTTGTTATGACTCCATCGTAAGGATTTACCTCGCTGTTATTGACTTAAACGGTCACGTTGCCTGCAGGTACTTTATTCACCGCCACAAGCCGGTACATATAATAAATATCCCTCCCTTGGTGGTTGTATAATGTCAAATCAAAGGATGTATCTGCTGTTACCGTGCTCTCAAGGAGCTATGCATCTCCAGAAGGGCCTACAAAGGGCTCGGCGGAATCGTATCGAGCCATAGGCCAGAAATTGCTACGACAACTGGTGTAATGAACACCAACACCAGCAGAACTGCAAGAAATACAATAAGGCGTGCTTTACTTTTTCTCATTTTCATCTTTCATTTAAAAAATATTCCTTTTCTCTCCTTTCATCTAATTACACTAATCTAAATTGCTTATTCAAAAAACAAAAAAGAATAACGAGCCGGTAAAAAAAGAAAACCGACTCCGGTTTTAAATTTTTTAGATTAATCTTTCTTCTGCTTTCGCTTGTTGAAGAACAGGAACAGTCCTAATACTGCTATGGCTGGTATTGCTATTGTTGCAAAATCCGAGATTTCTTTGGAACTACACCTGTAAAGCCTTCTTATTATCTCAATTCTTCAGTAGGGATCGTCTTTCTATAAAACAGAACGGGTTATGAAATAAGTCGTGTTTCGATTAAAAGGATAAGTTTTTAAATAACTAAAAAGAAGGAATAGGTATGAGCGGGGTGGTGTCAGGGATAAAGGAAGTTATTACGGATTTCCCTCTATTCATGAGATATGATGAGAAGGAAAGGTTCTTTTTGGTTTTGGGATTGCTTATTGCGGGACAGATAAGTTTTGCGAGAGCTGCGGAGTTGACAGGGCTGAGTAGAGATAATTTATCATTTTTAGTGGATACGCTTGGGATAGAATACGATTTCCTTTCAGAAGGGGATATCAAAGAGGAGAGAGATTCGGTAGAGAGATTGGTGCAGGAGTTAAAAAAGTGAAGGCGGTATTTAACACTTCTCCACTGGTATTCCTTTCGAAACTGGGATATTTGCATCTCCTGGGATAGATTTACCCAAATTCTGCTCGTGCCAAAAGCAGTGTTCACTGAATTAGAAGTTAAAAAGGATGAAGAGAATCATGATGTTGAGACGCTAGGGGGTAAATCGTTTATTGGAGTAGAAGAAGTGGTGATAGCAACCTTGACGCATACTGGCGAAGCAGAGGCAATAACACTTGCAAAGAAGTTGAATTGTTGGGTTGTACTGGACGAGTCGAAAGCGAGAGGAATAGCGATGAGAGAAAGGTTATAGGGACGATCGGTTTGTTAAAGGTGATGCTGATAGAGGGACTAATAGAAGAAAGACCATAAGATTTTTCCGGCAATTGGCTCTTCACCGATTCAGAATGAAGAAGGAAGTGTTTTTACGGATTATTGAATAACCAATATCCGCTAATCCGCTTCTGCTGTCTTCGAGAACTCTGCGGTTAATCTGACAGTGTCATGTTAATCGAAAAAGAAAAAAAGGGTCATAATGTTTTTATATATGGTACCGATATTAAGTAATATGTGGTCATTGAAGGTGGAAACATGGGAGATATGTGTCAAGGAAAAAGGAAGTACTAGATAATGAATAAACAAGCAGAAATCGAGATCAAATCACGAATATTTGAGGTTGTAAGTCGGCTAAAACAGGAGGTAGATGACCTGTATGAGGAGTTAGAGCTACTGATGAACAAGAAGCTGGTAGAAAGCGTAGAAAGAAGTAAGAAAGAGATGCAAGAGGGTGAATTGTACGACTGGGCTGAATTTAAAAAGATAATAGACGAAGAATGAATGAGTTCAAGCCAAAGTTTACGCCGACATTTTTAAATGAGACAAAGAAACTCAAAAGCGATAAGAGGCAAGAGTTAGAGAAAGTGGCATTTAAAATTTTATTTTGAGCACAGGAAGAAAGTATACAGATAAAAACTGGAGACATGATAACTGATTTTATTACGGCTAAATTCAGGGTAGAATATAAAAATTGCCGTATTTGTGAAAATGTTGGAATATGAACCAGTGATACCAGATAATATATGTGTGTCCTATGAGGCGAAAATGACAGAAAGCGGAATGGATGCTTTAGTATTTGACGGCAGGATTACGATTCACGACATCAAAATGGATTGACGCCCCTTGTGTAACAGGTTTACAATTGGCTCTAAAGAGGTAGAAAAGCTATCTCAAATACTGATTAGATCACGTGAATGGTGCAAATGAGTACGATTGATTTTGGTAATGACGCCTATTTCGTTAGAATTCCACTTAAGTTACTGAGGCGTTTGGACTTAAGGAAAAAGCAATATTTTTGACGGTTGGCAGAACGATAATATTAGAACAGGAATAATTAATATCCGCTAATCTACTTCTACGTGCTTCACGAATTTGGCGGTCTATCTGACAATATCAAGTTAATCGAAAAGCAAAAAACCCCGATTCTTTTTAAATTTCCGCTTATTCTTTCTTCTGCTTGCGCCTGTTGAAGTACCGGAACAATCCTGCTACGGCTGGCAACGCGATTGTTGCGAATTCCGGGACTTCTTCGGAAACTACACTTGTAATGTCTTAATGTCTTCTTATTAGCTCAATTCTCTGTCCTTTCCACCCAAAAAATGAGGAAGAGGATTTTTTAAAATTCTAATTTGCTGTTATTCCACTTTGCTCTGTTGCGGGCACAAAAAAAGAAAGCGAGCCTTTATAACTAACCCTTCTCTGCGTCTGCGGCAGGAAGAGCTTTTTTGGCAACTCCTAAAATCTGACGAAAATCCGAATATCTCAACCCTCTTTTCCCATCCCGAATTTTTGCTTATTTCGTCGTAAAGAAAGTTTATTCTCCAGATTAAGTCCCAATTTTTTCAATCTATCGTAATGTTTCACATTTCGGGTATAAAATGGAAGTTGTTTTGATATGGCTGCGGCTGCTATTAGTATGTCTCGATCGTCTATCATCTCACCCGTCTTTTTCGTTGAGACCCTCATCTCTGATGCTTTTTTGATTATTTGGTTATCATGGTATAGGATACTAAAACCTTCTTCAATTAAGCTTTTCGCCTCCGGGATGTCTTTTGTGCCCCTTATAAATTCATAGAGTGTTACTTCCGAGATGAAAACCCGAATATTCGGTAGTTCTTGCTTGCCTTTCACAAAATCTATGAGAATATCGGTATCTATTAGTATTCCCTCGCCCATCCTTTCACCCTTGTTTCTTCTACAAAAAGTTCTTGCAATCTCGTTCTTATAAACGCCCTCCTTCTCGCTAAAGCTTCTGGTTCCGAGCCAAAAGCAAGCTCTTTCAAAAACGAATCCCAATCTTTATTCCCTTTCAATGTTGCTAAAACCTTCTTCGTCTCATCCTTAATTGTAATTGTTGTTGCCATAATAATTATTTGATTTGAGGCTATATAAAAAAGAACCAGACCTCTTACTGTAAATACTTCGATGACTTGTTTACAATTATGAAATATAACGATAAGCGGATTAGATGAGAAGGTATTCCGTGAATTTAAAGCAGAAACAGTTAGAACTGGGTTAAATCTCGGAAATTCTGTCACAATTTTTTTGAAAGTTGGAATTACGGTTAATCTGGTAAATAAACGGATACGGGTTGGAAAAAAAAGAAAACCTGCCCTCACACTTTCTTTTCTGCTCTCCGTTTTCCCACGCTTACGGCGGTTAAAGAAGAACACCAGCCCAACTATTGCCACAGCAAGAATGGCTATCGTGCTGAATTCGTGAATCTGGTAATCCTCCGATACGGCCAAAATGATTTTGCAAAGAGCTTACCACTGCATTGACATCAGTAAAACTTTTTATAATGGGGATAAGCACGGAAGAACTAAGGGATTTTTTTTCTGCTTGCAAAAATCTCGTGAACTGCCGTGGTTTGAGAATCCTACAACTAATAAGCAAAAAAAAATAACGAGCCAGTAAAAAAAGAAAACCGACTCCTGTTTTAAATTTTTTAGATTAATCCTTCTTGTGCTTGCGCTTGTTGAAGATCAGGAACAGTCCTAATACTGCTACGGCTGGTATTGCGATTGTTGCGAATTCTGGGATATCTGCATTCCAAGGTTTATATTCCCAATAACAACAAGTTGGATACCCTGTCGGGTTAGTCCATTCGTCATCCAATACTTTCGTATCAACCACAGAACCACCTACGAGCAATCTGTAGGTACCATTTTGTTGGCAACAATTACTAAGTGGATAATTAGCACAATCACAGCCTATTGCGCTAAAAGGGACCCAGCCAGTACTATACCAACCAGTGTTATTAGTAGTCATCGTATTGACCACCCACCAAGCATCTCCACTAAGTGCTCCTGTCTGATTACAAAGCCTATCTATTTGGACAGTAGCCCCCACAAGAGGTGTGACCCCATCCGCTTGATAGATCGTTCCATTAATTCTAATTGGATCCTCTTCGGCCACCGCAACCCCTGTCATCGCCGTCAACGCTACAACACTCACCAAAAGCGCCACAATTATTTTACTTATTCTCATCTTTTTCGTTTTTCACCTCCTAATTTTTTATATTTATCTTATCTTCCCTTTTTTCTCTGCCTTATACGAAGGGTACATAAACAAAAGGTACACCGTCAATAAATACACTTTCGGTTTCCGTCAGCCCGTTTCAACTGCAAACTAATTTTGGGTTGTGCTTTTGAAATCATTCAATATACGCATAGTTACCTGCAGGACATTATAAAAATAATTTGCCATATTACAAACAAAAATTTGATAGGTCATAACTTTTTCTTTAAGTAAGAGCAATACTTATATGTAGTCACCTAACCAGAAAAAAATTGTTTTTTTCGTATCACGGAAAAAGCGGTAGCGAAGGGCAGATGCGAAGTCAGTATAGGTAGCCTATGTGGATTCTTGGTTAATCTTTCACATGTATTGAGCTTTAGTAGCCATCGGAATTGATTTTGTTACGTAGTTTAGCACGTCTCTACTACATAAACCACTAATTTCTTCTATCGTATTTGTATGGCAATGGGGTAAGAAACCACGAGATTCCACGAGATTAACACAACACTTTTTCTTTTTTAGAAAAAGAAAACCTGTGCTAAAAGAAAAACAAAAATAACGTTTTTAGTCAAGGTTTTTACTGAAAGTAAAAAAGTTGTTGGTACTGCTTTCCTTTTTAAGAAAAAGTTTCTCGTGGGAATCTGTGGAATCTTGTGGTTAGCTAAACAATTACGAAACCTCTTTCGAATCCTCAAAGCAGGGCAGAATAATCGAATATCCGAGGGGGTAAAATGACTTTCAGTATTCAAATATTCACCTGAATGGATTATATACTTCCAACATCTTTGAAATCATCTTCGTTCCTCGTCACGAGGATTAGATTTTTATGCAATGCTGTTGCGGCAATTACCACATCAGGCAACTTTATCTTACATTTTCTTCTTATATCTATCGATAAATTGGCTATTTCGTCGGTCAGAGGTATGACTTTCGCAAAACCAACAAAATCCCTTGCTTTCTCAAATCCTGTCTCAGTATGCTTTTCCCACCCTAAAAACTCGATCTTCGTGATGATGGAGCTAAAATAAAATCATTTATTGACTCAGATTAACGCTGATTAACACAGAAGAAAACAAATCCGTGTAAATCTGCGTCCTAAATAGTTAGGTAGAAGTTATTACTTTATGTACAATTAAAAAAGGACATAAAAATCTTCCGCTCTCTTCCGTTTCCCTTTTCCATTTTGTATAAGGTATAGTATTTGGTATGAAAATGCCTTATTATTTTCATGCTCATTGGTGTCCCCGTGGGTCATGACAGTTTCTTTAAAATAGATTAAAAGTATTTGTTTAGCTAACCACAAGATTCCACAGATTTTCACGAGAGAATAATAATAGTAACCAAGTTTTAGTGTTTTATTAACTACTTTATCCATTATTAACCCCTAATTCTTGTGTTAATCTTGTGAAATCTCGTGGTTTT
>JAPWVK010000227.1 GCA_029241965.1 Candidatus Methanophagales archaeon | reverse complement strand
TTAGAGATCAACCAGGAGATGGGAGGAATCTTTGATGAAAGCAAAGCCATTGGTTGGATGATGGGAGCCCGGTGAGCTGAGAGGTTCACGCCGGGTTCTGAGAGGACGTAGGGGGGTGGTTCCCCTGCGTTACTCACCTCATTGTCTGTTTTCAATATGACACTGAAGCCAGAGCGTTTTGGAATGTATTAACGAAAATGTTGGCTAAATTCGGACTGACGATTTCGGAAGAGAAGAGCAGAATCATTGAGTTTGGTCGCTATGCCTGTCAGCAAGCAAGGAAACAGGGTATGAAGTGTGCTAAGTTTGACTTCCTTTGTTTTGCGCTCTACTGCGATAAAACCAGAAGTGGTAAATTTGAAGTAGGACGGAAGATGTCGAGCAAGAAGTTCAGGCAGAAGATGAAAGACATGAATCTGTGGTTAAAAAGCATTCGAAATCGGGTAAAATCGGAGGTGTGGTGGTCATTGCTAAAGCAAAAGCTGGCTGGACATTACCAGTATTACGGTATAAGCGGTAATATAGGCAGATTACAGAATTACTACTATCATACGTTGAGGCTCAGTGGATAAACAGGCAAAGTCAGAAGAAGAGTTATAACTGGGATCAATTCATCCGTTTTCTCTCATTTAACCCGTTGCCAAAGCCGAAGATATATCATTTCTATACCCTTCCAAATGTATAGGATGTACTCCTGAAGAGCCGGATGAGGGAAAACCTCAAGTCCGATTCTGTGAGGGGGCTCATAGTAACCTCGGAGCCAATACTCCATCATTAGGTGGACTATGAGCTCTACTCGACAAAGAACACATACGTTTTTATCTATGATGCAGAATTATAAACTAGGGAAAGATGATTATTCTATCGGGTGGCACGGGAACACCAAAGCTGCTGGTGGGTTTGAAGCGGGTATTCAAAGAAGAAGAACTGAACATAATAGTAAACACCGCGGAAGACGTCTGGATTGCTGGTAATTTGGTGTGCCCGGACGTAGATTCCGTTATTTACGCTTTAGCAGGTCAGATAGACAAAGAAAAATGGTGGGGCGTCCAGAACGACAGTTTTTTAACACACACCGCTTTGGAAAGGTTGGATTATGATGAACAAATGATGATCGGAGATAAGGACAGAGCAACGCATATCGTTCGGTCTGAGATGCTAAGGCGCGGGGCAAGCCTGACGGAAGCGATTGCTTCGCTTGCAACACTATCTGGCGTAACTGCAACGATACTGCCAATGACAGACGACATTACATCTGTAAGCACGAAGATACTCACGCCGGAGGGGAAGCTCCATTTTCAGGAGTTCTGGGTCGCTAAAAAAGGGGAGCCCGAAGTATTAGACGTTTGTTTTGACGGGATTGCGCGTGCGAAGCCTTCTGAAGACGTTATGAATGTGCTGGCTGCAGAGGAAGTGGTGCTCATAGGACCGAGTAACCCGATAACAAGCATAGGACCCCTCTTAAGCTTGAGCGGGGTGAGAAAGATACTGAAACGTAAGAAAGTAGTGGCGATTTCTCCTATCATAGGAAACAATCCGATAAGTGGACCGGCGGGTAAATTCATGCGAGCAAAAGGGTTTGAAGTATCGCCTTACGGCGTGTTCAAATGTTACAATGATTTTTTGGATGTGCTTGTCATAGATGAGAGTGATGAAAGCCCGGCAGATAAAGAAGTGGAAGTGGAAAAGACCGATATTATGATAAAAAATGACGCGGATAGCGAAAAATTGGCGCGGTTCATCCGAGAGCTTTTAGAGAATATGTAAAAACCTAAAAGTCAGTAGCAAGCTTTATTTAATACTAAATAGTAACAACGACCATGATAACGAAACTGAGATTAAAGAATTTCAGAGGAATAAAAGAAGGGGAGATAGAATTGGCACCGGTTACAATTCTATTAGGAGCAAACAATTCCGGGAAGTCAACAATTCTGGAAGCGTTGTTCTTAGCTCCTAATCCGTTTCGTGAGGTTCCCTATGGGATTGGTGGTTTAAACTCAGCAGCAGAAGTTGTGCATTCAATGCATGAGTCGCTCAGCAGTGTGGGCTATGCATTCTTGCTCTTCAATTACACCGCAGACCAAGCCGAATTATGCTGTAAAACTGATGGAAAAGACTACGAGCTCATATTCACTAAAAATGACCCAATTATCTTTGCGTTAGCAAAAAAGCAAAAGACAGGAATGACACCAGCGATAAAAGAGGATGAAAAGTGGGAAACGCTGGGGTTTGGAAATATGGATCTTTCTAACAATCATATTAAAATAATAGAAGATCCAAAGGAATTGCCCATAGATAACACACTCTTAATAAGCGCGAAATTAGTCCAAAAGGGTTATAACTACTTACAGAAAAATTTGGCATCAATAATAAATTTGGGTATATGTAAAAACGTAGCTAAGGAAGTCTCAGGGCTTGTGTATGATAATTACAGGGACATAACAATAGAACCTTTTCTTGGTGGAAAGATGGCGATTTATGGATTCTTAGAAGATGGTCGGAGAATAAGACTCGGTGACCTTGGTGAAGGTATCCAGAATTATATAATTGCCCGGATTCTTTACGAATTAGAGAACCCAAAGGTCTTGCTCTGGGATGACATAGAAGCACATTTAAATCCAAGAATGCTGCTGAGTATTGCTGAATGGTTTTTTGATATAGTAGAAAACGGAAATCAGGTCATAATCACAACTCATAGTTTAGAGGCGGCAAGAACAATAGCAAGTTTAAACGAAGAGAAAACGGCGATCTATCTGACCTCGTTGGTGGACAACATTCTAAAAGCTAAGAGACTTACGTTAAAGGACCTGGAGGATTTCCTCGAAGCAGGAATAGATGTGAGGGTAGCGGAGCCATTATTACTATGAAACTTTATCCGTTAGACCCGAGCAATCGGTTAGCAACAAATATCGCCGGAATTTCGAAGAAAATCAAGATAAATGTGCTTATTGAAAATGTAAATTTTCGTGATTTGGATACTCTTGTGGTCATAGGCGACGGGACGCCAGATGATATTGCTTTTAGTATAATTGCTTTTCATTCCGAGGCAGATAAAATTGTGGGTATAGTTAAACCGGAAATCAGAGGGTTCGGTGTTATTGATTTGATTCCAACTTACCTGAAAGCGAACATTCACAAAATCTTAGTTTTATTGGATCAAGACGACTATTCACTAAGTACATTTCACGAAAAATCCCAAAAGAGCTTGCAAAAGGTTGCAACGAGTGAGCTCGAGATAATAGAGGGGAAAACAGAAAAAAGACTGAGGGTGTACAACAGTAAATATGGCGGCAAGGAATTTGAGTTGATACTTGTTATAAACGGTCTTGACGAAATCACGACAGACAAACATACAATAGAAGACCATTTACTGAAAGCAGCGGAAATGCTTTCAATAGATGTCGAGAATTTTAAAAATACCAAAAAAGATTGGCAATCCATCACAATAGAGCGACAGTTAAAAATATTCAACGATTTAAGGACAAAAGGAAAAATGATGGGAAGCATATTCCCACAGCAAGTTAAAGGATGTGAATATCTAAATTAATTCAACCATAATACCATACTTATAGGACACGATGACCGAAAACGAAAAAGAAAACGGAAAAGAACTGAAGACGAGCATAGCGCTGTATGTAGGAATGGGTGCTTTTATCGTGCTCACGCAGGTAATTGCATTGATGCTTGCAACGCCATTTGAAGTTTCCGACATAAAAGCGTTCGATAATCCGGAGTCCATGTGGAATCCCGTCTATTTCTTCGCGCTCATCATGATATTCACCGCGTTCATTCTAATCGTGTTCAAATACGGAGGCGACAAGCTCGTGTATTTCGTTATGCTCGCTGCGGTAGCTGCCACGATCTATTATGTGATGATCGCACTCGATGCTCTGATCTATGAATTCATAGCAGGCGTATCCGTGCAGGCATACACAATGTTGCAAGTTGTGCGGCCTTATAACATCTTACCTTTGGTCCTCACCCTTATCCTTACACTGCTATTGTACAAGTATCCCGAATGGTACGTCCTCGATGCAACAGGCGTGATAATAGCAGGCGGTGCGGCTGCGATATTCGGTATTTCGCTGGGTATAGTTCCCGTTCTACTGCTAATGATAATATTAGCGGTGTACGATGCGATTTCGGTGTATAAAACGAAGCATATGGTGACACTGGCAGAATCCGTGATTGACCTACACGTGCCGATCCTTTTCGTGCTGCCGCGTGACCGGAAATTCTCGTTACTGAAGAACAGCGAACTGGAAGATGCGTTCTTCATGGGGCTTGGCGATGCAATCATACCTACTATGTTAGTTGTATCGGCATTTATGAAATATGCAAGTACAGCACCTGCGTTGGGCGCGATGATAGGCACTTTAGTTGGGTATGCCGCTCTTACACGGCTTGCTGGTAGGGGCACACCACATGCGGGGCTGCCGTTTCTTAATTCTGGTGCGATAGTTGGGTTTGTTATTGGGTATATGGTTATGATAGCCTGATTAGTGTGTGCATGCCAACACATTCGTCTACTCCTTTATCCATAACATCTGAGGTAATTGTTTAGCTAACCACAAGATTACGCAGATTTCCACGAGAAACCTTTTCTATCAAACTTTAAGAAAGTTTAATCAAAACGCTTCGCGGAAAGAAAAGTTTTACCAAAAGAACAAACTGTTTTCTTTTAGCACAGGTTTTCTTTTTGTGAAAAAGAAAAAGTGTTGTGTCAATCTTGTAAAATCTCGTGGTTTTTCATATTACATATACAAATAACATCTGAGTTATCTTGTGGTCACGAAAAGAACGAAATAAACGTAAAAAACAAAAACCACCTTATAGAAAGAGAACAAACCTCAAGGCCAAGGTGAAGTAGTAGATATGGAACTAGAACGGGAAGAGGAGATACTGAGTGCAATTCACCATTGTGTAAAATGCAAGCTGTGTAGCATTGCAAGCTTCCATCCGAACGCGGAATGGTTGCCGTTATGCCCCAGCGGGCAATATTTTGGCTATCAAGCGTTTTACGCACCTGGTAAGATGGAGATATTTAGAGCGATATTAGAAGGCGAGATAACAGAACCTTCAGAGGGGCTATTGAATTCGGTCTATGCCTGTACAGTATGTGGGGCATGTTACGAGAAGTGCAAGCAGATAACAAATGTGGAGCTGGGAGCACCAGAACTGTTTGAAGAGATGCGGCACGAGATGGCAAGTAAAGGCTGGATTCTCGATGTGCATAAATCTATTGCGGAAAAGATAAAAGAGACGAAGAATGCATATGGTGAGAAGTATGAATACAAAGCGGAGACAACCGACGCAAATGCCGATGTACTGTATTACATCGGTTGTACTGCCAGATATAGAGTGCCAGAGATTGCAGATGCTATGCTTGGAATCTTCGATAAGTTAGGGCTGAAATATCAGGTTATGGGTGAGGAATGGTGCTGTGGCTCGGTATTAATCAGAACAGGACAGGTAGAAGCGGCTAAGGAGCTCGTGGCACACAACGTCGAGGAGATAAGAAAGAGCGGCGCAAAGACCGTTGTTTTTACATGTCCTGGCTGTATGAAGACGTTCGAGAAGGACTATCCTGATATGGGTGTCGAACTGGTGCATTCCACGCAGTTTTTAACACGATTAGGGAATATGAACCTGAAGAAGGAAGATTTGAAAGCGGCATATCACGACCCTTGTCATTTAGGCCGCGATTTAGGCATATATGAAGAGCCAAGAGCGGTGTTAAGCGAAGTAGCAGATATAAAGAAGATGAAGCGTGAGAGGGAGCAAGCATGGTGCTGCGGCTCCGGTGGCGGCGTGAAGTCGGCATTCGATGACTTTGCACTGTGGAGTGCGGCAGAACGGCTGAAAGAGGCGAAAGAAGCGGGTGCTGAAGCACTTGTGAGTGCATGCCCGTTCTGTAAACGCAATTTAAAGGAAGCTGCGGAGAAAGAAGAAATAGAAGTGTACGATGTTGTGGAGCTTGTAAATAGGTGTTTAGAGGGGTGATTAAGATGACTGAAACGTTTTCAAAATCAGGTGCGAAGCGGTTTGATCAAACTTTCTTAAAGTTTGTGCAAGCGATAGTAGGGGAAAGGAATGCGACTGACGACCGTGCGATATGCACATCATATTCGAGAGATCAGCATTGGCACTTTGTACCCGCGAAAAATCCGGCTTGTGTCGTGCGACCAGGGACTAAAGAAGAAGTGCGATCGGTTTTAATGCTTGCAAATAAACATAAAATACCCGTGATTCCGTATAGTACGGGAATAAACGTGCGTGGCTTGACTATCCCAGTTCATGACGGCAGCATATTATTAGACCTGTCCCGGATGAACCGGATCTTAGAGATAAACCCCGAGATGAAGACTGCAACCGTAGAACCGGGAGTAACATTTGGGATGCTATTCGAGCAGACGCGAAAGCACAAATTGCGACCGGCATTTCCGATGCGCCTCTTACCGTGAGCGTACTGGCGAATTATTACTTGCGTGGAATATACCAAACTTCGGCTACGGACGGCCATGACCACACGATCTCGTATGAGATGATACTACCGAACGGCGAGACATTAAAAACCGGCTCACGTGCGCTTTCTGAGATGCCCTATTTCCGATACGGCGTGGGCCCGGACTTTGCAGGTATGTTCTGCGCACATCCCGGTACGTGCGGTGTGGTGACCGAATTAACGGCGAAACTGTACCGGCTGTATGACAACAGGAAAGAGTACTTCGTTGGT
>JAPWVK010000226.1 GCA_029241965.1 Candidatus Methanophagales archaeon | reverse complement strand
TCCTGGCCGCGGAGGATGCAACATTTGCGGGCAAAGCGAGCAAAAAGATGCCGGGCGTGCAGAATTGGATGGATCACAGCAGCAATCCTGACCGTGGCGGCTATTTATTCGGGCATAATTGGGCAATTCTCGGATTGCTCTCCCCATTTCTCGGCAGGTGGCTCTGTTTCCCCATACTGGCAAGGTTGATCTCAGGACAGAAGAACCCCTCACAATTCGTATCTACCCCAGAAGGTTTACGACCGGCTGATTTCTGGGACGTGACGGTCTCAAACGTTTTGTATACGTGGGAATTACTCGGACGTCGGGCACTACGTGTGGTAGCGGATGCCTACTTCGCCACTGCCAGCTTCATTAAGCCGCTGATGGAGAAGGGAATTGCCGTGATTTCACGACTTCGCAAGAACGCCGTTGGCTGGGATGACCACCCTGAATACTCAGGTCGGGGACGCCCCCGGAAAAGGGGTAAAAAGTGGAAGCGGGCAGACTTGCTCAAAGAATTCAAGCCAGAAAGCATCAGCGTACATATTTATGGAAAAGATTGTCAGGTCGCCGCGGTGGTACGTGACGTTTGGCTGAGAAATATTCCCAAGAAGGTCCGAGTTGTGGTGATTGTAGGCATAAAGGAACCCGTTATTTTAGTATGCACCGATTTATCGCTGAACGCAGCCCAGATAATAGAGATTTACGCCGCTCGCTTCGCGCTGGAGATTACAATACGGGATTTAAAGCAGCATTTCGGGTTTACCGATTATCAATCCACGACTCCAATCGCGATATTTCGATTTGTGCAACTCTGCTGTACCGCTTTTTGTATCTGGAAACTGATGTTGCTGCCTGAGAATGCGTCTACATGGTTAGACGATGTCAAGCCAAAGGCAATAAAAGAGTCAGCGTTCCGTTTCGCACGTGCAGGGCGTGGATTGAGTCAGTTTGTCATCAAACAGATTTTTTTCAATTACGCAGCGACACATGATTTTAAAAAAATCGAGGACGAATATGAACCAATATTCAGGATCGTTGCATAGTTCCGGTTAGCTAATGTAGGCATGGCTACATGATTATTATTTCTGCACAAGTATAGTTAGAAAACGTTTTAACAAAAATGCTTCGCTATTTCGCGGGAAGAAAAGTTTTACCAAAAGAACATATTTGTTTTTCTTTTAGCACAGGTTTTCTTTTTCTGAAAAAGAAAAAAATTTATGTAAATCCGTGTAATCTGTGGTTATAAAAAGGAGCAACTACAAATGAAAATCCTCGTGATGGGTGCTTTCGCAAGCATTTAATGAAGCATTTTTCTGTGACGCAAAGGGCACTGTCTAAAAACGCAGAGTTTTACGATTGTTCCAACCCTTACTGTTTTTTCGGATGCCTCTATGTGCTCCGCGTGCTCTGCGGTAAAACTTTAGGATGTTGGGACTTCACTGGAAAAATCGAAAGTGCCGACACAAAGCAATAAATTGCTAAAATATTTCGGCAGTGTCCCGCAATATAGTTGATATATAGGTAGATCGCCTACATATATTTATGCCAAATAACAAATTAGGGGCAGGTTCTAAAAAAGAGTTTTGCTCTAACCCAAAATGCTGTGATTACGGCAAAATGGGTATGTGGAATTGTTGATGTTCAAGATGGGTCACGAAACTTAGGACACATTACCTATGTTTTAATGTTTGGGGGAATTTAATGGATGATTAGACATGCATCCAGAGGGAGAGTATATCCACGTTGTGGATTACAGGAGTTACGTGATATCCGATTATTTATTATATCTTTAATGTAATTAGTATACTACATGAATAAAATAAGTTTGTTTGGAGTTTTGATCCTCTTTTTATTAGTAATTAATCCTGTTTTTGCCGCAGAGGTCAAAGACTTTAATTTTAATGTAAAACTTGAACGAGAAAAAATTGATTTTGATCTTGATGGCAAACTTATTGGTAATTTAACGGAGCGTGGGTTATTCAGAATAGGGCAAGGAGGTTATTTTTCACCAGAATATGTTTGCACTATCTCGGATCAGAACTGTAAATTAAGTCCAGAAAAAATAGATATAATCATTGGTCCAGAAGAAACAAGACAACCAGATGGTAGTAGTAAAGTTACGGGAAATACAACAAGCGTTCAGATTAATAGTCCTGCTTTTGTGTATATTCCCGAGGGAATCGATGGATATCTCTCCATTGAGTTTAGCATATTGGATGTTATTAACAAAGAAAAAAAGTTATATCTTTCTTTTTTAGAATTAGATAAAAGAGAGAGGTATACGCTAAATCAATTTGATTTGTTACAGACTACAACACCTGTAGAAGTTGAATACTTTTCAATTCAAGTTCCAGATAATTTTGTCCTTAGTGATAATTCGGAATTTTGTTATTATACTATCTGTGGAACGCCAAGAATTTGTAAATCGTGCTATCCGTTTAAAAAACTTAAAGATAATTCATATACCTTAGAAAATCTAAGTTATTCCGATAAACCTTATATTTCAGGATTAACGATTCCTGCATATTATTTGATTAATTTGAAATTGGGTTTTGAAAGATCTGAGGAATTTACTACTAAATACACCCTAATAGCATTATTAACACCTTTTTTGATACTATTTATTTTACTACGTAAAACCAACAAGTATTTAAGTTTATTAATAAAGGGGGTACCGGTATACCCGTTCGCTATTTATATTTTTTCGCGAAGAAATTATTTAAAATTGAATTTTATTCCATTGCATATGGAAGATTTTTATTTCGTTGTCTTATTATTATTTTTAATTATTCTTGTAAAAACTCCAAATAAAGTTAAGAATGTTAAAAAAGGATATTTATATCTCTCTGGCGCACTCAAAAATTTCTTATTTTACATTCGCTCCAAATAAAATTTTTGTTTTATTCTTTGGAGGATTTTGAAAAACCCCCGAAAACATCGAGATATGCCGCAAAAGTATATAAAGGATGGGACGGAAAGAGGGGTAAATCAAAATACTCTTTGGTAATGTCCTACAAACCGTGACCCTTATGAGCACACGATCTAATAACTTACTCCATGACTGGAGCAAATTCAAAAGACCTGATAGGTCTGAATAGGGATTGTCCGGACTACCGAAAGAGAAACACTGGCAACATCATCAAGAAAGGCTTTAATGCTAAGGGCAACCAGATGTTCAAATGCAAGACCTGCGGTGTGAGATTTCCGGAGACAAAAGGCACGGTATTCTACAACAGACACCTCAAAGAAGATCAGATAATCATGATATGCAAATTGCTGGTAGAGAAGAATGGAATAAGGGCTATTGAACGCATAATGGGGATTCATCGTGACACAATATCTGATGTCATAGAGGACTTGGCAAGGCATGCAATGGATGTGACCGACTTTTTGATACGGAATGTCGGTCTTACTGAAATCCAAGTAGATGAGTTGTGGTCATTTGTAAAAAAAACAAAAGAACCTTGACGAAGGAGATGGTGACGCTGATAGACAAGGCGATTGCTGGATATACATAGCGAAGAAAGTAGATACAAAGCTGCATTTAGCGCATAGTACGGGTAAAAGAGTACAAGCCACGGCAGATAAATTAATGAACACGGTGAGAAAACGGGGTACGTTACCAACAAAGCATAAGAAGGCTACCTTCGCCAGTGACGGTAACGATCAGTATACAAAAGCGATCCTCAAGAACTTCGATGTTGAGACTGTTAATTACGGACAACTAGTCAAAGAACGGGAAAAGGGCAGAGTAATTGGTAAGACAAGAACAATCATTTTCGGTGAGGTAGGTGATGAGTGCATAGACACCGTCTACGTAGAGAGGTACAACCTAACGCTGAGACACGGCATTTCGAGGCTGGTCAGGAAAAGCTTATGCTTTTCTAAGTGTAAGGAGATGTTGGACAACCATCTGGACGTGTATCAGTGCTATAATAACCTGATTCGGGTTAATTCTGCGTTGACGATCAAAACGAAGAAAGGTGAGAAGAACATAGAACGAACACCATGCATGGCTGAAGGCATCACTAATCACATTTGGACCTGGAAGGAATTGTTGATGTTTAAGATATCATCAACTATTAATTAGGACATTACCGACGAGCCAGTGGCATCAATTTATTAAAGCCAACCATCATTCTTTTGGCAATTATATCGCCGTGTTTTGCAAAGGATGAGCCGATGATCGAAATAATAATCACGTAAGCAACGACAAGCGATATCAACAGCTCAGAAATGCCCGTTTCCATTCCGATTACCACAGCCAGCAGTACAACAGAAAATTCGCCCCTTGGCGTTGTGTATGCCCCAACCCGCAAACCGGTTTCAAGCGAGCCGTGCAGTCTCTTCCCGATGATTGCACCACCGACGAACTTTCCTAAGATAGACAGAGTTATTAGTGCGAGGAGTGCGAGGACAAAATCAGCCGAGTACAATGTTGCAAATTGGAACTGGAACATCATACCGAAAGAAAAGAAGAAGATGGTGAGGAATAAGTTCTTAAATGAAATGGTGGCTCCAATGAGCTTCTTGAATGACTTGACCCCCGAGAGTGCAGAGCCTAAGAAAAATGCAACAATTATCTCAGAGATATGGCAGTGCAGCGAAATACTCAGGAGGTGTCCAAGTGCTTGCAGCGAAATACCCAGGAGGTATGCAAGTGATGAAAATCCGAATATTAGTGCGAAAATAAGCAGTATGGGTATTTCATCATCACGCTCGAATAGAGGCGAGATGAAGTTGCTCAGCCTTCTGATGAGAGCTAAGGTGAATACAATGAGTAGCAAAGTCGCTGCCAAGCACACGGGAATCGTAGCAAGGCTGCCAGCCATAATAGAAGTCAGCACCACGAGTAAAATCGCCAGTATTATGTCCTCGAAGACCATTAACCACACAACGGTCTCTGCTTCCGGGTAAATCAACCTCCTGTTCTCTATAAGCGAGGAAATGACAATTGCAGAACTACTGATGTAAACTGCCGATGCGAGTATGAAAGCCTCTACCAGGCTCAAGCCAATGAAGAGCCCCAGCAAAAATCCAGCGCTGAAATTCACAAAAAAGTCCGTGCAGCCCGTAAATAATCTTCCCGGCTCTCTTATGCCTTTGAAGTTGAACTCATGCCCTATGTAGAACATCAGGAGGATTACACCGATCTTACCCAGCCACTGAACGAACTCGTATGAGGAGATCAAGTCGAATCCACTCTTTCCGAGTAATATTCCTGCGATTATGTATGCGGGGATAGAGGCTTGCCGCAAATATTTTGATGCCAGTCCAAGGGCTAAGCACGAGACCGTTACAATAGCTAAATCCAATAGAAAGTTCATCTAAACCTGTCCCAGAATCACTCTCTGACATGCTTTTATTTGCGCTCTCTCACCTGTCGCCACTATCAGGTCTCCCTCTTCGAAGACCGTTTCCGGTGGCGGACTGATGATGCTCTGACCCTTCCGCGATATTGCGACTACCGTGACGCCCGTCTTCTTCCGGATTTCCAGATTTTCGATGCTTTTTCCTACTACATTCTTTGTTACCGGACATACATGGATGTGTATTCTGAGGTCAGAGATGTCAGCAAATGACACCTCAACGTCCTCACGCTCCATTGTAAGTAACGCTCCGGTCAGAACGCTTCCGATACGCCGAGCTTCTTCCGAAGTCAGCCTTGTAACCGCAGGCGTCTCAGCATCGGCTTCTAAGATATAGAGCTCTATCTCACCGGTCGCTAAAAATATGACCGCTACTTTATCCCCTTTTGGGCTTTCTATCTCATACTTCGTGCCTACCTCGGGCAGTTCGGAGATTCGCATTTGACATCACTCTCTTAGTTATATCATAAGCAAATGATAAAAAGTAATTTTTAGTAAAGGTTTTTGCTTAGCAAACTGCGTAAGCGTTTTTTAGTAAAGGTTTTTGCTTAGCAAACTGCGTAAGCGTTTTTTTAGTAAAGGTTTTTGCTTAGCAAAAAAGTTTGTTATAGCGAATCCAACATCTCAAACTTCTCTACCGATTTTTTTTCCCCTATGACCACCACGGTATCACCCACCCGTAATTCGTCCTCAGGACCTACGGCAGATATGACCTTACCATCTCTTATGATGGCAAGTATTGTCGCCCCTATTTTCTCCTTTATCCGCAGGTCTTTTATCTTCTTATTTGCGATCTTCGTGCCGTGTTCGACTTTTAGCGTTTCTATAGAGGTCTCGCCCCTTATCGTTGCGAAATCCAGGAAATCCACGATTGCTGGATTTATCAAGCTCTTTGCTAACCGCCGCCCTCCTATCTTTTCTACGATAACCACTTTTCTCACGCCTATGGAGTACAACCGCTTAGCTGCCTCTTCTGAACTCGCTCTTGCTACTAACTCCAAATTCTTGTTTAGGTCTTTTGCTGTAATACCGAGCAATATATTGCTACAATCTGTAGGCAGAGTGGATACCAACCCAGAAGCGCGTTCCACGCCCGCTTCTATCAAAATCTCATCCCTTGTCGCATCTCCTTCCACTACTGGTATATCAGTCCTCTGCAGCTCTTTTACCACCTCCGGATCGTGCTCAATCACTACAAACTCTAAGCCCTCGTTCCTAAATTCTTCTACTATTACGCTCCCGGTGCGACCTCCACCGCATATTATTTTGTGGTTCTTCATCTTCGCTACGCCCCTTTTTACCTTCGCTATACCAAGAGCTTCGCTTAACTGTCCCTCTAATACTAATCCCATTACCTCTACAAACACATATAAGGTTACGCCAACTCCCGATATAATTAACCCCATCGTAAATAATTCCCCGTAGAAAGTTTGAGGTGTTATATCTCCATATCCAACGGTTGTAATTGTGACGATAGTCATATAGAAAGCGTCGAATAGGGAAAGCTCTTCGAGATACGCAAAGCCCAGTGTCCCTATCACAATCATCAGGAGTAATAAACTAAGGGCAATCCCTACGTGTCTTATTGGTTTCATTGCAATTACTCTATTATTAAACCCTTTGTTATCTTTTCCACACGCATCAGAGGATAATCCATCTCATCTTCGTATTTTAGCCTCGCATGTACTTCCACTTGCCCATACAAGACCACGACTTTTACGTCCAGCATCATTCCGCTCAACTCACAATACTTAAATTGATTCTCAATCTCACTCACCTTTTCTCGGTCTATACTCACTTCTACTGAGTTCACCCAGGGCTGAAGCGCGACACTTCTTTCTATCGCCCTTTCCAGCATTTCCGCTGTTTCCGTACTCACGGGTGTGCCTATAAACTGATGGTAAAGAGCACCCAATTTGATGCCAGCCTCAAACAATGCGTTGTCCCTATCCGATGTCGCTTCTTTTTCTCTCATATCCGATCTCACGTTAGCAGTAACACAGTCTCGTTCTTTTATAACCTCTTTAAATATACTCTATGTAAAAAGCATATGTATAGTTAACTCTCTGTGTTCTCTGCAGTAATAGATTTAGTATTTCTACCGGTGGTGCCTTATCTTCCATTCCGCTTTCCTTAATATGCCCCTCAGCGTTTGCACCTCTCTTGCCGTGAGCTCTGCTCTGCCAAGGATTCTTCTAAGCATGAGTAACGTCTTCTCCTTTTTGTGTTCCTTGTAGCCTATCTCATCCAGAAAGAGCTCCTGGTGCCAGAATAAACGCTCTTTATTCTCAACACTCGCTAATTGCAGTCCTGCCGAAGTAGAAGCCACTTCGCTTAATTCGTAGAGGAGGACAGAAACGGCATGCGAAAGGTTCATCACAGGGTAGATTGGGCTTGTGGTGATGCAAACAACGAGGTCGCACCGCATAAGCTCTTCATTCAACAACCCGGTATCCTCTCTACCAAACAACAGCGATAATACGCCACTTTTTCCTTCTACTTTATTCTTCAAGTCATGGGGCGATAAATAAGGCATTCTAAGATGTTCGTTTACGGATATGCCATGCTTTGAAGTGGTGCATGCAACAATAGCGGATTTTGCAACCGCTTCGTCCACGGAACCCAGTACTTTAGCTGCGGTTAGCACTTCCTGCGCGTGAGAAGCGACGGAATAAGCTTTTGTCCCCATCACGGGGGGGTTCACCAGACAAAGCTCAGAGAAGCCGAAGTTTTTTACTACTCTTGCTACTGCCCCTATGTTCTCTTCATTCTTGGGTTCCACGAGAATGGTTCGTACATCCATAAAATTAAGAACTAAACTGTTTTATCTCGTTCCGCAACACGGAAGGCACAACCGCGATCTTATACATTCTCCCACCAATGCCCATTTTACCAACAAGGAGAAGTGCGTGAAGTCTAATTATGCCTATTATAGACGTCGGTGGATGTTCATCCCACGAAAAGTCCATTTCATCATCAAATCGTGATGAGAGTTGCGAATACTTCATCCAACCGCCTCTTTCTACCACAAACTTCAAAGCCTCTATGCTACGTCGTGGTAAGTGCTCCAGAATGCCGTGAATCGCATCAGAGAGGAGCAACTCCTGAATGCTCTTCACTTTCTCTCTCTTCTTGCTCTTTACTGAGATCCCAAGCGCTATACAAAATCCATCTACCCATTGTGCCGGATACTTATTCATTACGCTTGCTATTGTGCTTTTCTGATTTATCGTGATGCTTTCTGCCTTTTTAATCATATCTTCCTTATACTGACCCATGAGCATATCTACCATTCCGGACGTTACCAAACCCATTTCACGAGCTATCTCTTCATCGGTCAGTCCAACATGAGTTATCCCTGCAAACCTGTAAACATCCCCCCATGGATGTATTCGCCCACGAACCGTTCTTCCCGGCGCGTATGCCGCCCGGTTCTCTTCGAAAAGCTTAACCTTATACCGCTCGCCGCTACTCATATCTGCAAGTATCACATGAACGTTGTCAGTTGCGATAACCTTGAACTCGCCCGAAAACATCTCTTCTAATTGAAGCAGCTTTTGCTTAAAACCCTGCTCCATATCCTTCGCACTTTTCTCTACAAACTCCCTTACTATTGTCTTCCCGGTTGTCGGCTGTACTACTTCGGACATAAACCATTCGAGAACTTCCTTAACTGCAAAATCATGACTGAGGTCTTCGGTATTATACGGGCATTCCAGACTTGCGTCTATCAAATCATGCGAATAGTGCTGCATCGTGTAGTCAAAGAGTTTTTGTTTACAATTATCCGCCGTTATATTCGCTTCTTTTATCCTCGACATTACTCCGCCCCTTCTTTCTTTTTTGCTCTATCTATTTAAATTTGTTAAATATAGAATTATGAGTAAGGACAAGAGGAAATGGAAAGAATAGCACTCAAATTCGGGTACCTCGGAACCAATTATCATGGCTTTCAGATTCAGCCGCAGTCAGAGCTGCCGACAGTAGAGGGCGAACTCTTCAGGGCATTGAAGAAACTCGATATTATTGAAAACCGTCCAGAGGCAAATTATTCCGCAGCCGGTAGAACCGATAAGGGCGTGCATGCGCTTGCACAGGTCGTTTCCTTCGACACCGCAAACACACACGTGACGCCTCGAATGCTAAACAGTGCGCTCCCTGACGATATATGGGCGTATGCCATAGCAAAACCTGATTCTGGCTTTGACGCACGCAGGGATGCAGTAAGTCGAGAATACCTGTATTTTTTGGTTTCACAAACCGATCTTGATATAACAAGTATGCAAGAGGCTGCGGAACTGTTTATCGGCGTTCACGATTTCTCTAATTTCTCGTATCGCGTTGAAACTGAGATCTCCATAAGAGAGATAAAGCGGATAGAAATAGATATGAAAGCAGGAGGGCCGTTTATCGCTATAGACATAGAAGCGAACGGTTTTCTGCGTAAGATGGTGCGGAAGATAGTTTCGGCGCTGAGAATGGTTGGCAGTGGCATGAGGGATAAGAGCTGGATAGAGGCGCTGTTGGGACTACGGCTAACAGAGGGAATTGGACCCGCACCTGGTTTCGGGCTTATTTTAAAGAACGTTACATATCGTGCTACGGAATTTGAGGAGGACGATTATGCAAAGCGGAGGATACATGAACGATTAAAGGAGGATTTGTATTTTCATGCTACGCTGGCAGAAGTGCTGGATGATATGATAAAAGTTTAAGTATATACACGTCATTTTTAGGTTACGAGGGTAAGATGGTAAAGAAAGAGAACATAGTGCAACAGAAAAAGGAGCATCTGAAGAAGCTTGCAGAAGGAGCGGTTATGGGTTTAGCTTTTTTCGTCATGTTTGGCATGATAATAATCCCGGGGCTCCGGGAAGACATGGCTACAACTCTGGACGTCGTTCTTGGGCCGCTCGCAAACATTATTGATAATTTCTTAATCGTGATCCTACTTTTATCGGTTGTTACGGGCATATATACTTCGATAATCCAGAAATACACAATGAACTGGGAAGTGATGGCGAAGTCGAAGGAGTTGCAAAAGCAGATGCGGGAGATACAAAAAGAGTACATAGAGGCGAAGAAGGAGGACAACAAGCATAAGATAAAGAAGATAGAGAATAAGAGAGCAGAAGTGATGAGAAAACAGACGGAATTCTCCGGTGAGATGATGAAGCAACAAATGAAGCCTATGGCCTATATCGTTATTATTACTATACCTATATTCATGTGGATGTGGCAATATGTCAGCGGAGCTGTGATTTTTCCATTAATCGGTCCGATTGAACTCACGGCTACCTTTGTATTCGGAATGCCGTACTGGGTGCTCTGGTACATGGTATGTTCGATACCTCTAACGCAGGTGGTAAGAAAAGCGATTGGCATAAAGAGCACAATGTAATTAGAGGTTTGTTTTTAGTTATCTATGTCAGCCATCTGGAGTGGGCATGAAAAGAATGACCGAAGAGGAACGTGACAAGATTTTATTATATGAAAAGCGCGGAAGCGTTGCAACGTTAACCTTAAACAGGCAGAAAGCACTGAATGCGTTGAACACGGCGTTATTAGAAGCGTTGCGAGATGCGTTGGCGGATGCAGAAGCCGATGCCGTCATTCGAGTAATTGTGATAACGGGTGTGGGCGACCGTGCGTTCTGTGCGGGCGCGGACATCACCGAATTACTTGAGAAGAGTCCCATAGAAGCAAGAGACTGGTCGCTGTGGGTTCAGGAGATAACGAGCTACATGGAACGGTTGAGGAAGCCGATTTTAGCGAAGATAAAGGGGTTCTGCTTAGGTGGCGGCCTGGAACTCGCAATGGCATGTGATTTCAGGATTGCTTCCGACAAGTCTATATTTGGGCAGCCAGAGGTAAATCTGGCACTTATTCCGGGTGGCGGGGGCACGCAACGGCTGACAAGATTGATAGGGAAGACGAAGGCGATGGAACTGCTCATGACCAGTGTACAGATAGGAGCGGCAGAGGCGTTACGGTTAACGCTTGTGAATAAAGTCGTACCTGCGGATGAGCTGGACGCTGCTATTGAAGAGTTAATTGAGGCGTTACTCACAAAAAGTGCCGTTACGCTTGGAATACTGAAACTCGCAGTGAACAAAGGAATAGAAATGAGCATAGAGCAGGCATTGTATTACGAAGCGGAATGCTTTGGGTCGGCACTGGCAACAGAAGACGGACGCGAAGGGCTTAAAGCGTTTTTAGGTAAGCGTAAGGCGGAATTTAAGGGTAAGTGAAGGTGTTACAGAAGAGCGTGATAGTGGATACAAATGCGCTGCTCATACCGGGCGAATTTGGCGTTGATATATTTCACGAGCTTGAACGGCTGGGATATTCGCATATAATCGTGCCGAAGGCTGTGCTAAACGAATTACAGGTGCTAATGCAAAAGTCAGGGTTGAAAGGCAAAGAGAAGATAGCGGCAAAGGTTGGATATTCACTGGTGCTTAAGTATGCGTCGGGTGGAGGACGATACAATGTCACGATAGAGGGCGAAGAAGAAGATAAGGGGAAAGAAGCGGACGAGTTGGTTGCCAAGCTGGCAGCGAAGCTGGAAGCTGCAGTATTCACATTGGATGAGGATTTAAAGCGGGAATTGACGCATGCGGGGATACCAACGGTGTATTTGAGAGGTAAGAGTAGGTTGGAGGTAAGTGAGTAAGCGGGAACATATCACTAATACAAAGCACGAGATTTCACAATGTAAATTACGTGAAAAGTTTTTCTTGAAGACAAAGTTAAGAGAAAAACAATGAAAGAGAGTGGAATAGAATTTATAGGTATGCCATTGAAAAAAGAAGGGGATTGGGAAGTTGTGAAAGGAAAGTATGGGACTCCTGAGGTGTGTCCCTGGTGTGGTGGGGAGATAGGGGAGAGACTGTTAGAAATATTTTTTTTAGATGGTAATGTCAGAGTCTCTAAATTTCCAAAGATGGTTTGCAACAAATGCGGCCGCTCGTTTTTGAATGATGAACAAGCCTACGAGAAGCTTCAAGAAGACTTCGTTCAAATTTTTGTGTGCGAAGGCAGGAAAAGTGAATTGCAAACTGTAGAGGCATGATGGTGCAAAAGGACAGGATAAGGTAATTAGCATTTATTTACGAATTTACGTTGGCTGTTTAACTGTGAATGCACTAACACACAGATACTAATAATTGAGATGCTTTACCATACTAAGAAACACCATACTTACAATCATGCACACAGCTAACGCGGAAATTATCATGTTACTCTCGGGTGTCCCACCTTCCAGCGTGAGTATCACCCCGCCAATGGTAGCAACGAATGCAATAGTAGCGCATATAGCGATGAACGAGCCACGAATAAGCGATTTCAAGCTATCTTTTCGTTTTGTCCCGCTTTTACCACGCGATTCGTAAAACACCGTGAAAATAATGAAGAATATAGCGAAAATAAGCAGGATGTACGGTCCGGGAATGGGATTTGGTCTGACTTCCGTAAAAACCGAAGCAAAGAACATCAAGCCCAGTGCTATGTAAAGCATGAGTACTGCGAGTGCTGTGGATAGAATTAGCGTTTTCACGTATCTCTTATATTCTACCATCCCTTTTAGCTGCGTTATCCAGTCCATGATCGTATTTCTATTATATTATTTACGAAATCAGTTTTAATTAAACCTTTGTATTTGTATAGCTCACTTCAAACAAAGCTCATTGACGAGCAAATTTTTGAGTTCATCGTAGATATCTTTTCCCTGTAACCGCCATGTAGCGAAGACCGAAGCGATGTACTGGTAATATTCAGCGCCAGCCTCAG
>JAPWVK010000225.1 GCA_029241965.1 Candidatus Methanophagales archaeon | reverse complement strand
GTTGTTCCGCAGGCTTACTGCGTGGGCGTTGCCATCCACGCATTCTGCGGTAGGATTACCCCGAATGGAAGGGGTAGCCGGTTAGGCAATCGGTGATGCAACTTCTTGTCAACAGACAGATTACACAGATTTTCACGAGAAACCTTTTCTATCAAACTTTAAGAAAGTTTAATCAACAAACTTTTAGGAAAAGTTTGACCAAAAATGCTGCGCAAGCTTCGCGGAAAGAAAAGCTTTACCAACAACTTTTTTACCTTCGGTAAAAACCTTGACTAAAAACGTTATTTTTGTTTTTCTTTTAGCACAAACCTTTCTTAAAAAGAAAGCTTTACCAAAGAAACAAGGGTTTTCTTTTTCTGCGAAGCGTTTTTGATAAACCTTTTCTTAAAAGGTTTTAAAGAAAAAGTGTTGTGCTAATCTCGTGAAATCTCGTGGTTTTACCCCTGCTATACAAATGCCCTTATTAAAACCGCAACTGGATTGAAGACATTGCCAATAGATTTTCGGTTGTATAAAAATCTGGAGACTGAGGTGATAGGCATATACGTGGCGGATGCTTCTGTGCTGCCAGCGGCACCAGGTGCTCCATCTATTCTCACTATTGTAGCGTTGGCGAAGTACGTTTCGGGGATTATAACAAAATGAAAAATTTGAGTCAAATTTAACAAATCCCAAAAATGATTAGAAATAGTCCTTTTATCTTTCCCGCTTGATTCCACACACCGCAACTACTGCTAACAATCCCACAAGTGCTAATAATCCGACTGGCGTTAGTGTTGGTAGTTGTGCAGGCGCTGCAACCACAGGTACATTTACAGTAACAGGACATTGTGTGAATGCTGTTTCTGGTGGCAACCAGGGCATTGATGGGACAGTGGCATTACTATTCACCTTGATGATATAATTCCCTGCTGGGGTTCCTTGTGGTAGTTGCATGTAGAACGTTATATCCTTTGTATTATTAATGGGGTTCAGGTCAAACTCGTCTTCTGAGAACACATAAAGCCAGTCTGGGCTCTTGGGTCTATACTTAACTTTACATGCTCTGATACCTCTACTTCTAACTTGGCATGAATACTATAAATTGCTGTGTTGTCCATTCCGCCAGCAGAATCATCTATTGGATTTGAACTCAGCGATACACCTGGGTTCGCGGTAGTAGCGGCAAAACTGCTTATCAGCACTATGCTCAAAACACCTACTATCAATAATTTTAGTTTCATTGCTTTTTCATCTCCCTTTTTCCCCTCCCGCCGAATCTTTTCTGCATATGTTTATAACATATGTTTTTAGCATGTGACTATAAAAGCTTTTGGGTTTGTATATAAACCTTTCGGTTGTTTTTTAACGGTCTGAATTAAGAACTCAAAATCTCCACCCTTACAATTTAAATTGAGCCTATGGAATCGCCTACCACAATGCCCTAATTTACCTTTAATCTTCTAATTCTTACTCTTTTGCACTAAAAATCTGTTTACTGCTTTATCCCGCTATTGTTGAGGGCAGTAGGAGGTCGTAAGGGGCGATACTTTTTGCGTCTTAAAGCGAGACACATATTCAATTATCCTCGTTCAAAGTTTCTTAGGCGCTTCATTGGACATATTGGAAGATTTATACGCTTCTTTTGCTATGTCCAGTAAAATGGGCTCAAATGTGCTTTAGACGATTAGAACAAAAATTGAGGGGGGAGGTAGAACAAAAATTGGATTTGTTATTAAAGGCTATTTAGTCCTGCTTCCAGAGGCTTAATTGAAAAGCGAGAAGCAGAAAAATAATTATGGTGCTAACGTCACATTAACCACGCCATAGTCTTTTGAATCTCCAAATGTGCCGTGAGCGATTATACCAAAACTCTTGTAACCTGAAAATCCATCTGGTATGTCTACCCTTAATCCTATGTCTCTGTATTCTCCCGCAGGTATGCTTAAGGCGGAAGTGGTCCAGTTGAACCATGCAAGGTTTGCTGCATATTCTGCAGGTATTCCTGAGAGTGAGAGGTCCAGGTCTACATATTCCACGAAGTTTTGTGTGTTTCTTAATCTTACTGTGAAGTCACAAACTTCACCAGCATTTGCTGGTTTCAGCTTTGGGAGCAATGCTACGGAAAATCCACCTATTGGTGTGCATGTTCCCGTCACATCCCAAATCCACGTTTGCATATCGGTTCCATTATTATTCGCAGCGATTGCCGTGACGTTGAGCACACGCACTACATCAGCGTGTAGAGTATAATTAGCTTCCGTTACGCTGTGGTTCGTAGAGAGCAATGAGCCGTTAACATACCAACTCATGTTTACTGTTTGATTCACCGTAATGTTAAACGTCCTCCAGTTGCACACAGTATCGTTAACAGGCGAAAGGGGCGCGAAGGAAGTGATATTTGGCGCTGCTACCGGAATTCCCGGTCCCCCATGATCCACAATCACACCATTAGCATCTCCATCATCATCACCCATTCCACCATCCTGTAGTGTTATGGTTATAATATTGTCGCCGTCATTACTACCCATTGGTATCAGGTACCAGCCCTCTGGTGTATGATATTTCCAGTATTGTGCTGTTGTCGGTATGTCTTGCGGAAATGCAATTGTAATATTTACGGTTTGCCCTAGGTCGAGCCCTGTAATGTTGAAACTGAAGAGCCCATGAGGAAAATCAACATTTGGATTTTCCGCGGGCAAATCCGTTTCATTTAGAGCGGTGATGTTTACAATTGTGCCTGAATCTGCTATAAAAGATACATTACCGGTACCCGTTGCAGATGGAACTATCGGGTCTATGGGCTCTGGCACGTCAACGTGAATTGTGAGCCAGGTAATCATCGCAACATTCACTGTTGAGTCCTGCACTTCACCTTCTGAAATAGTCGCGGTATAGCTGTCTTCGGAAACGGTATCGTTTCCTACTCCGCCAGTAACGTTAAGCGTGTATTCTCCCGTTCCTATTCCTACTAGTACTATCCGGTAGTTACCAGTCTCTAATCCAGGAATTGTAATGTTCTGAGCACCGTTGCTTGTATAGGTTGCGTTTGGTATCTCTAAATCTATTCCGCCAGTCTCATAGTTCTTTCCGGCATGTCTTCCAAAGGGGTCATAGACATGGAGGTCTGCGTTTGAGTGCAAGATGACCGTTATGTATGATAACCTTTGAATGTCTTCTGGAATCTCAGCCAGAGTTTGTAATGAGAGAATAGCGTAGGAAGTAACTAAATCTTTATTATTTTCCCAACACCAGGTGTCACGGTCATTAACCCAGTATCCTTCAGGCTTCTGAAGAGCAGTAAGATTATCGGAAAGATCTTGATACCAATTATGCCCGCCAATGAGGTCAGGTTCGGTCATCGTTAAAGCTTTGGACATGCTCAGGTAGTAATAGTACTGAAATGTTCCTGGATTGCTCATTCCAGGGTTTCCATCCATCATATAATTATCGATTAACCAATCCAATGCTTCTTGCACTCGCCCTTCTTGAACATTTATTGGAACGTTGCACAACCGCAAACCCCAGATTCCCGCACCCGTCATGCTTCCATAGGAGTTTACATCGCCAGCAAGACTAGCACCTGGATAGTATACGAAACCCCCGTCATCGTATTTGTTATAAGTTGGGTTCCATTCCACTGTATAATCTAAATCAGGGATATAAACATCTTCCTGCCTGTTTTGAGTCCTTGCTAAAAATACTTGGGCTTTGTCCCATAGGATGTCATCTTTTGAAATACTCTGAACAGCATCCAATGCCATCAATGCAAATTGCGTATTTGACATATCTGGTCTAGAGTGGCTACCATATCCAAAGCCCCCGTAGTACCAATTATCTTTATCAACGTTTTCCCACAGACAATCTTTATCCCATTGTGAATTGTTAACCCAGTTTGTCGCATTCTCGATTTTTATGCTGTAACTGCTGTTGTGTGTAGCTACAAGAGCTAATATCGCCAACGAAGTTTCATAAGTATCACTACCAGTAGTTATGCGACCATCATCCTGTACTTTGCTGCAAATGTATCCAATTGCATCACGTACATCAGGGTCGGTCTCGTCATAGCCAGCATTCAGGAAGCATAAGACAGCAAGCGAGGTTACGCCCACGTTGTTAGACCAAGAGCCGTCTGGGTTTTGGGTGGTGCGAAGCCAGCAAAGACCTTTCTCAACTACAGTAGGGGAGGAGCTAGAAAACCAGCGATAATGATCGATTATATAGTGTCCAAGCGCACCATTTTCAAGCGTTGTTGCCACTCCACCCCAAGGGTCGATAATATTATAAGTATCACCGTTCCTTCCGGTAATCACAACAAAATGCGAGTCTACAGGTTTTCCTGCCCAATGCACCTCTGCAATAACCGGATCATCATTTGCCAGTGCATTATCGATATATCTATAAGTCTGTGGACTTATCCCAGTCGTACTTGGATTATATTGCCTTGTCGAAGCAGTTACACATGGAGGAAAAACAGTCCATTTCATAAGACATCCACTGGCATAACCTTCCTTCCAAGTAAGCCAATCATTGAGAATCGATGGATTCATACCCATTCTTTCTTGCCCAGTAGTAGAGTGTTCTGGAAGAACTTTTACACATATTTCGAAATATTTCAATACCATTGCCAATGAAGTAACGGCGCAACTTTCAGACTTGTCATTTCCGTATTTATTACCAATATAGGTATTTGGACAAGTACCTAATTGATCACCGTACCATGCCTCATCGTTTTGATTAAACGGGGGCACATTAAGCTGGGTAGACGGAAGGCACGCCCCCGTATCTCCAAACATCATCTTCCAAACGTTGTAGAGCAATTTGTTACTCGAAATCCATGGTGTATAGATATACAGTGCTGCAGTTGCTCGGTTTGTGGGTGTAACAGTACCATCACTAACAGAATGTGGTTGACCAACCGTCCACCCTTTGGAGTTGGGGTTTGAGAACCACTCTGAAAGTGATTTCGCCGCGTTATCAACTTGGTTGTAAAATCCCTTATACTGAGGAGAATTTTGAAAAACTCCCCCCCCCCCCTAAAGAAAATAATTAAGGGATTACATAATCGGCGGAAGATGATGAAATAAATCATGGGAAAAAAGATGCGCAAATTGCACTCTAAAACGCTAAAAAAGTAAAGTTTATATGTTGTTATTGATATAGATATAT
>JAPWVK010000224.1 GCA_029241965.1 Candidatus Methanophagales archaeon | reverse complement strand
GGAATCGCTCTTAGTTGATAGTCTGCTTCCCCGTCCCGCAGCGATAATTAAGCATTTCATGACCTGCAATACACCCATAAATAATTTAAGAGGTTATTAAGTTTGCAAGTTAAAAGAATTGTATACTTATCACCAGCTCCGGCATAAAGAATCATTTTGTCTTGTCGGATGATAGCACCTACGGGGAAAACAACAGCAGGCACATCAAGGGGATATTCCTTGTTGCCATATAACTCGTAAGAAGCTGAGGGAATGTATATTGGATTTCTGGTTCTGCAAATGACCCTTCGGGGATCACCTAAATCCAAAATGGCAGCACAGATGGAATAACTCCTTTCAATTTTCTTTGACAATCCATAGGCTTTGCAGATGTTAATATCTATCTCGCCAACAGCATGGTAGATAAGAAGCCATCCTTTATCTGTCTTGATGAGTTGAGTGCTGGGACCGATTTTCTCGCTTTCATGAGGATAACATCCCGCTTCCAGAAGCAGACTTTTGCCCCGGCGTTCATAGATTTTTTCCCATAATTCCGTATACGCCGAAGGTTTCAGCAGTTGGGCCACGCCCGCTTCAAGATAAACCAGGTGGATGTTAGGATGAAAACGCAGCAGCATGTACTGTTGTCCATTTACCGGTTCGGGGAAAGGAACAGCATTGCGCGTGTCAAAGGATTCCACTATTCCCTGATAGTTGATATTCTCAAAATTTTTGGTTGTGTAAATGGCCATTCGATCGGCATTGCCACCCCTAAACGGAGGCCTTATCTTGCCACACCCGACCAGGAGATAACCATCTTCATACTTAATGACCCGAATGTCCTCTATACCGTAGATAAAGTCTTGGTGGTCAGTGCCATCACCCCGAATTACCACATTCTGAAATCGGGTGAAGTGGATACCATCCTGACTTGCCAAGGGCCAAACCTCTGAGATGTAGTTTTCCCGACAATTCCTTTCCATACCTAACTTTTCGTCAAAGAATGTCCCTTTTCTGTAGTCGCTGTGGCACCTGGGTAAAAGAATAATCTTATCCTCAAAAAATTCTGCTCCACCGTTGAAAACTGCCCCAATCTTGAATTTGCCATTTTCTTCCCAGGTAAGCCCGATGTCTTGAGGCTTCACGATCGGATTATTTTCAAAGGAATCCAGCTTAAAGATGGTCTCTCCTGATTCGATTTTAATGATTTTCCCATTTCCCAGTTTTTCAAACATGGTGCTTTTCCTCACAGGTCTTCAAAGACCTTGATCAACCTCTGCGCAATCTTCTCGGCTGAATTTCGATTTGCGTAACTCTCTGCAGCCTCTAAAGTCTCCTTCCCAAAATTTTCGTCCTCTATTAGCTTAGAAACTTTTTCTTTCAAATCATCTCTCCCCTTGTATTTCACAACCTCTTTATTCAATCTCTCAACGTACTTCACATCCGGAATGACAATCGGACATCCAGAACCCCGACATTGAAATACTGTGCTTGATACCACAATACTTTCAGTGTCTCCCTTTGGCACCATATGGATATCTGAAGCATGTAGATAATCATATGATCGTTCAGTCGTTAGGCGTTCTAATCTTATTTCTAAGAGGTCGGTCTCTTCCAAATGGCCGCCGTTAGACCGAACTGCTAAATATTCTACAGAATGTCGTTTACTCAGTTCCTCCACTAGCCACAGATAATCGTTGTATTCTATCCGTGGCTGTCTTCCAAATGAGAAGAGGATTATCTTATCCTCTGGCATTCCCAATTTAGCCCTTGCTTTTATCTTGTCTCCTCTAACGACTGGGTTACACGGAAATGGTATTATGTGTATTTTTTCCTCCGGATATCTTTTTCGTAGCATCTTCTCGTATCTATCATCAAAGCACACAATATAATCAAAATTTAACTTATAGAAGCCTTCATACTCTGGAAGCTTTCCCTCATGAACTATAGCAACCTTTTTTGCCCGTATCTTTGGAAATATCTCGAGAAGCTTAGGAATGGGCATCAATTCTACAGATTCAACCAATAGAACGTCGTAATCTTCCTTCCACAATCTATCATCTACCCACCCGTCCTCTCCAATATTTTTTGGCTGCTCATATCCTCTTATCACAAATTCCTCATCTTCCATTGTTGTCCTGTGGTGGTAGTCCCCACTCACAGATTCTAAGGTTGGACCGAAAACCGTGAGGTCATGGTTCTTTATCCATTGCCTTCCTACTAACTCAGCATGGACGGATACACCGCACGTCGCGTTCCATCTTGTAAGCATTGCAATCTTCATAGTCTATTTCTCCCATTCTTCAGACAGTAATTTGGCATTTTAATGTGACTAATTTCGACCCCTCATTAACTTTTTGAACAACTTAATATATTCTTGAGCCACTTTTTCTTTAGAATTACGGATAACATACTCTTCCGCCAGTTTCAACGTTTCATTGACGATAGACTTTTCTTCAATTACGCTAATCAGTCTATCTTTAAGTTCTTCCATGTCCGAGAATTTCATGACCGCTCCACCTAAAGGTTGGATATGGGGGCATTCTATCGCCAATATTGGGGTCAGCGTTCCAAGGTAGGAAAGGATGGAACTCGAAACCATAATTTGGCCTGGTTTAAATTCAGATTTAGGGTTATAGAAAATATAGGCATCTGAAGCGTGAAAATATCTATCGATCTTTGGAGTCGGGGGCAACTCATCCCTCCATTCTATAAAATCATGTCTTTCTATCTCTTTTAGGAGTTCTTTATCAAGGTACTCGCGTGCGATCACTAATAAGAGAACAAAGTCGTATTGCTTTCTCAACTCGACCAGATACGGCAGGAGGGCAAAGATGTGGGTTTTTGGATACCAGCCGTACATAAACACGATTTTCGTATCCAACGGTAAATTTAGCTCCAGTCGGCATTTATTCTTATCACCTTTTCTCAAGGGATTACAGGGATAGGGAATTATGTGTATCTTTTCTTCAGGATATACTTCCTTCCACATCCGCTTATACCTTTCATCAAAACAGACAACAGCATCCCATTTGAATTTCCAAAAAATAGGATTTTCTGGTAATTTAGTTTCATGGATGACATAAATGACTTTTGCTTTTTCTTTTATCTTCGGATATATTTTTATAAGTTCTTCGATAGGTATCCATTCTATTCTCTGGATGATAAGAATATCGTAGTCTTTTTCTAAAAAAGGCTTTGGATCAAAAGCCCACTGACCTGATGATGTGCCCTGAACATTGCAACATCTAATAACAAAATCTTCATCTGTTATTCCTTTCACTGGTTTGACATCATTAATAGGCGCAAAGACGGTCAGGTCATATTTTTGAGCCAATTCCCTACCGATTAGTTCAGCAAGAATAGAAGTTCCATCGGCCGCATTCCATTTTGAAAAAATCGCAACTTTAGTTTGGTCCATTCCCTTGGTCTCCGATTAATTTTTCAAATAATTGAATAAACTTTTCGGCAATCCTTTCGGCATTGTGTCGTTCAAGAAATATCTCAACTTTATTGAGATGAAATTTATTGTTAAATAAATCAATAAGTTTGACTTTCATATCCTCAAAATCACGATATTTCCAGATTTCGTCTCCATGTAGTTCAACGTAGTTTGACTCGTGAAAGAGGATAGGGCAACCGGATCCCAAAACCTGGCACACTGAACTGGACAGGACTGCCTTATACTTCTGCGAGGATTCCCTATGAATGAGCAATGCATCCGAAGCATGCAGGTAGGTATACAACTCATCCTGAGGCAGTGGTCTGACCTGGAGGTCTATGAAGTCGTATGTTTTTTGGGCTTCGCTCAATTCATCAACATTGCTTCCGGGATTGGCGATAATAACATACTTAAGAGGATAATCCTTAACGACGTCTTTTAGAGCGGGTAAAACAGAGACAATGTCTTTTGGTCTAAAGCCAAAGGAGAATACAATCTTTTCGTCCAGCGGCAGGCTCAGCTTTTTTCTCGCTTCCCCTTTATCACCAAGCTCAAGTGGATGGTACGGATAGGGGATCATATGAATCTTTTCAGCAGGGAAAGATTTGACCAGGTAGTCCTTATATCTCTGATCAAAACAAACAATAGCATCCCAGTCAAACTTGTAGTAAAGAGGATCTTCCGGGGCTTTGCCCTCATGGACAACCTGAACGGTAACAGCTTTTTCCTTAATTTTAGGAAAGACCTCAAGTAATCTTTCTGCTGGTAATCTTTCTACATTTTGAGCAATAAAGACATCGTATTCTTCATTCAAAAGCGGAGAGGGATCAAAGGAGGCAGCTCTGGTGAATGGTATAACGTCATTGACACGAAAATGCCTGATGACAAAATCTTCGTCCTTTTGAAGAGTAGGCCTGGCATCAGGATGTTTCTCAGCAGAAAATACTCTGAGCTTATGACCCAAGTCTCCCCAAGCCATTCCAACTAATTCCGCGTGAATCGAGGGTCCATTGGCGGCATTCCAAAGACACATCATTCCTATTTTCATTTTTATTCTGCGCTGCCCAATTTTGTGGTCCACCCTTTGTGTGTGAAATGATAGGGTCTACATAGTTCTCATTTCTATCCCAACAAGGGATCACTTCAAGTTTATCATCCTTTATTGGAGATGCTCCCTGCTCGGCAACGATCTTAACTTCTGATGCAGGGTCTGCTTTTCTTATACCATGAATGAGATGATCTGTATAGGTTGCTATCCCACATTGTTCGGGAAGATAAGTAGATACATAGGCGATTTTCATTGGACAAATCCTTCGCTTTCCATTAATCATCTCTTCTTCCTTTGATGAAATCCTCAGTTAATTGATATGCCACATCATCGGTGAACTGCTGCGGGGGATGTTTCATGAAGTATGCAGAGGGAGAATACAGAATCCCCCCTTTACCTCGATCCAGAGCCAGCTTACAACACCTGATCGCATCTATTACCACTCCTGCAGAGTTGGGTGAATCTTCGACCGAAAGACGCAATTCGAGGTTCATGGGAACGACGCCGAAAAGTTTGCCCTCCATCCGGAGGAAACAGACTTTGTTGTCCTTCTGCCATGCCACCCAATCGCTGGGCCCGATATGGATATTTTCGGCATCAAGCTTTTCATTGAGTACCGCCTGTACCGCCTCGGTTTTCGAAGTCTTTTTTGAGGCGAGTCTGCTTCTGTCGAGCATGTTAAGGAAATCGGTATTGCCCCCTGTATTCAACTGGTACGTTCTT
>JAPWVK010000223.1 GCA_029241965.1 Candidatus Methanophagales archaeon | reverse complement strand
CTATCGAAGATATTTCTTGGTTATGAAATCTTGTAGATTTTGATAACTACGGACGCTCAACATTCAACATGCCCCTCAGGTAATCTGCTTCAGCGGATAGTAGGGATATTGGGTTACCCATACAAAACAGCGAAGAGCCTAAACTCGCTTCCTCGCATATCTGAGAATCCCACAGAAATTCCTTTCCCTCGGAGATAATTCGCCTCAGCTCATTTACATCGGCCTTCTGATTTGTCTTTCCGACCCTCTTAAACGCCACAGGGAGTTTATCTATCTTGGTAAATACTGGCTTTACTTGGCTTTCTTTTACTTCTATAACCAGGATGGATTTCCCTTCAATTTCCTTTACCTCAATAGATGGGAATATCACAGGCAGGGTCCGTATTCTGCCTGACCTCATTACTCGAGTTCTTTTCCCTTTATTCTAATTCCAACTATTTCCTTTACAGAACCGTTTTTGTTCTCTTCTATTCCAACAAAAATCTTACCACCATTGGGATTTGCAAATGCCGAAATAGTTTCCAGCAGTTCTTTCCGTTCCGCTAAGGATTTCTTGAATTCTATCTGCTGCGATTCTTCCATTCTGGTGTTTTTGTCAGGTATTTTTACTTTTTAGCTTCTTTCTATCTCTTTCACCCACTCATGACCTTTTATCTGTGCTATTTGCTCCTAAATCTCTTTATCTTTGATTAAAGCATTATAAAACTCTTCAATTTTTTGGATTCATAACTTTTCCTCTTTCTCAAACCTGAGCATGGTTACCCCTCACGCTTTAAATCTTCCAGAACTTTCGTTATATGCGGCTTTATCTGTGGTATGTCCTCTTTTACCACCAACCATACCCTCTCAAGATTTACACCGAAATAAAAATGAATAACCTTATCCCGCATACCTGCGATATCTCTCCAGGGTATTCCAAGATATTTATCTCGAACCGAGTCAGGAACATGTTTTGCCGCTTCTCCCATAATTTCAATGCACCTCATAACCGCAAAGTTTGTCATCTCATCTTCAACGAACTCTTCATAACTCATCCCTTCTACAAACCTCTCCGCCCGTTCCATATTCTCGAGTATATCTTTCACATAGATTGAGATATCGCGGTTCATAGATAAACCACCTCTTTGATAATCTTTTCCTTCAGCTCTGGTCTAATCTCTCCCTTGGGCACAAGGTCAACCTTTACACCAAAAAGATCGGATAGATGGTTCTCCAGACTCACAAGCCCAAGAAGGCTTACTGGCTCTTCAAACTCAACCAGAATATCTATATCGCTTCCCTCCTTTTCCTCACCTCTCACATAAGAACCGAAAATTCCTAGTTCTTTTACCTTAAAACGCTCTTTTAACTCATCCCGGTGCATTGCCAGTGTTCCCTTTATCTTCTTAATCGTCTTCATATTTCTCGTCTCCTGTGTTAAACATCCATTTCATCACTTTCAGCCTCCGCTTTTTAAACTTTTCACGAGACTATTTATAACTATCAAAAAATCCAAATCACTTTCTTCTTCAAAATCCTGCCCTGTTCTACTTCCAAATAATAAGATATTGAAATACGCAACGCCGTTTTCTTCCAGTATACTTTTCAGTTTCTCTATGACTTCTGTTTCTGTAGTCATTTTCTTTCACCTTCTATGACTTTTACCCACTCCTGAGCTTTGATTTCCCACAATCCTCTTTATCCTCTACAATTCGCGATACTAATTGAAGTGTTCTTATTATTTCATCTCTTTGATTCTTCTTATCATGCTTTAAATCCCTCAAAAGTTCTTTTAATATGTCTTCCAAAAATAAAACCGTAATTTTCTGCTCATTTGCAGCTTCTTTTATCTCTCCCCAGTCTCTCTTTGGTTTACTCCATATAACAATAACTTTCTCGTAGTCATCTGTGCCGAATATTTCTTGAATATATTCCTTTACCCTTGAGTCTTCAAATTTCTTCTTTGGGTAATTGAATATATCAAATTTGTGAGCATCGTCAACCAACTGAAATGAATATCCAAGTCTTACACTTACTTCGATGTGTAAATACCGCTTTTCTTCACGATTTAATGCTATAATATCAATCTCTCGATTACCTTCCAATCTGATATTCGAGTTCGTCAAATACCCTTTTCTTCTGAAATATTCCTCAACGATGTGCTCCTCTACTTCCATCTTGTCTGTCGGTTTTTTGATTTATGATCTTAAAGTCCAAGTTTCTGTTTTAACCAATTAGTCTGATTATATGGATTTTTTACCATGTCCCATTGAGCATCTACCTTGCTACTACCAAACTTACTTGATAAATACTCTGAAGCAGATTTTAGTTCATCTTCATCAAGAATATTGACAAGATAAAATTCATAAACATTTTCATATTCTTCATCAGTATTGCCTTGGCAAAATTCGGTTTTACCTCCATTCAAGCAAAAAATCCTCTGATTGTCAATTCGTTCATTAAACGACCAAAATATATCTGATGACAATATCTGTCCTCCGCCATTCTTCAAAACATTATTTTTATCTCTAACGACTTTCCAATGAAGCACGCCAAAACTATTCTTTTCAGCTCCGATTAAATCTATTGATTTTGCTAATATTCCTGCGGGTGCGTCAACATCCAAATTTTTTTTCCAAATATAGGGTATGCTTATTAGTTTGCCTTTGATCTCAACCGTTGTACCAGATAAATAAGGTATGGTTGGTCTTTTTGTATCTACTTTAAAAAATACTGGTATACATTCTGGATCGCCAGCATATTCTGATTTATAATACTGGATAGAAGAACAATAATATCCTTCAATAGAAAATGGTCTGCATGGTATTGGATCAATAGGAAGACAATTTTTATATTCTGCCAAATCAATAATAAGATGCCTTGATACCGGAACAAAATCAGAATAAATTCCGGTCACATTTATTTTTGATCCATAATCTATCTGAGCGTTTTTGATCTGGTCAACTAACTCTTGGATTTCTAATGTGGATTCAGATAAAATCTCTTTAATAGATAATAATGAATCTATTGTCAACTTCAAAAGCGTAAAAAATGCTAAAATATCGGTTATAACTGACATTTTATGTAACCTCTTTGCATCGGTTATGAAATTTAAATAAACCTTGTTGCCTAATGATTAATCTGAGATCTAGTGCAGATATTTCAAAAGAATCTAAAATTCTTGCTTCTTTGCTTATGTCTTCAAATAATATTTTTATGTCACCCAGTTTAACCTTGACTGTATAAGTTTTTCTTTTTGAGGCATTTCCAATAAAGTTTATCGTTTCGTTGGGATTTCGTTTATTTGAAGGAGAAGTAAAAATATCAAGATAATCAAAGAAAATAGAATGAGTATCTCTCTTCCCCTGATAGATGTCTTCAGCATATAAAAATTTGTTATCTTTCGCGAAATAAATGACATTGGGATACTGAATTGTGTCCTTCAAATAACCCCCAAAAACTTGCCCTTTGAAACCCCTATTGTATAAATAAGTTTCAAAGACTTTACGATTATTTTTATATACAGATTCTATTTCATTTTCAGATATACCCGATTTATAACTTATGTACCCTCCCCAAAGCGGGAAATCCACACACAAAAAGCGCTTAGATTTTAAATCATCAATCGTAGAGGTAGAATAAAATAAGGTATAGAAAAAAGGAAATCCACCTATGTGTAGGATAGAGGGGTTATGCGATATCATTTTATCCTCAAGATCTACCTCAATAAAAGTCCTCAAAGCATCAAGTTCTTTTAAACCATCTTCTGATAAAATAGACAGTTCAGACAACCAAAATGGATCGAAACAATATTGTTCATCCTCAATTTGAGCACAAGTGGGTCCTTTTATCCAACTAAGGTTTTTTAAGAGTTCGTTATGAGAGGGACGAGCTAATCGACTATCCTCAGGATCAACACCCTCCTCTTCATCGAATATTATCTGGCTTTCATCCATTTTGATCTTATAAGTATCATAAGAACCAATTTAAATAAACATGGTTCAATACACTCCGTAACTCCTATTTTTATCTCAATACCTCCTGAACTAAGTTAACATCAGTATAACAGAAATCTTGAGGAGGAACAAAATCCATAAGGTCTCGTAACTCATATAATGACTTCTTCTTCTCAAATCTAAATGCATTTTCTATTTCAATGACAACACCTTTGTTGTAACCTTCATAGTATTCCCCAAAAAACTGAGAGGAAACATGCGCTTTAGATAAAAGTTGTGATATTTCTCTAATTGGCTTGACCTGAATGCTCTTAATTACGAAAAATCCGGTGATGCCCTTGCTTGGAGAGCTTTCATAGATGATGGCATATCGGGTTTTCTTTTTAGGAACCTGTTTTCGCAATTCAATTGTTTTCTTACCACTCAAAATAAGTTCTGAGAACTTTGGTTTGATTGAGAACAGCAATATTTGTTCGCTTTCCTCGACTTCAAACAACAAACTTGATAAAGCTCTTATCTGTATATCTCTACTGTTCATAATTCATAATCCCCCAATTTTCGTATGGTATCCAATTCCTTCTGAGAAATAAAAGACGAACCTTGTGGATCAAAACGCGGTTTAATTTCGCTTCTAATTATATCAATGGGAATCTTTTTAGAGTATCTCGTGACTTTACCTATAACAAATGCAAGTACTTTATTGTTCGTATCAGCATACGTTTTGACCTCTTTTAGTCCCAACATACCTTTTCGCTCATATTTATCGTACAAAATTTCTGGTGTGTCAATAACTACTCTTTCTATCTTCCCCTCTCCAATAATACCTTTAACGGGGTCACTTACATAGAAAACAAACGTACTTCCTCGCCTAACTTCGCGATATGCACTTGGGTATTTATAGAAAACCTTATCTCTTCTCAATGATTTTTTATGTGGAAGAAGTAGTGCCTGCGTTCCATCATATAGGAGTTGTTCTGCATACATCGGCTTAACCGGAGCAATGATTCCTGCGTATTTCTTCCTCATCATTCTCAAAGGATAGAAGAAGTTTTCAATATCATATCCATCAATTACGTCAATTTTTCCTGTTCCTATATCAACAGGATAATATGAGACCAGCAGAGAATTTGAACAGTCACATTCCTTTCTCTTAGTTTCAATCCCTTCAATCCGTTCTTTTGGCGGATCTGGTTCTGTAAATATCCTGACAAATGTATTAACCTGTTTAGAAAAAATGTGCCACCTACATTTTCAGTGAATTTACGAGGCGTGTTTCCTCTTTAAGTAACTCACTCCTGCCAATTTTCTTCAAAGTATCCGTTATCGCCTTCGTTACATTGAGGTACCATGTCT
>JAPWVK010000222.1 GCA_029241965.1 Candidatus Methanophagales archaeon | reverse complement strand
TTTAATCTCTCGTACTATTATTCTGAGAAGATCAAAAAAAGCAAAACTAGGGCAGAACTATCATTCAATTTGGAGAAAGCAATCGAGTACATAGAAGAGGCGATTGGGATATGCAAGGAGCTTGGCTTGAAAGCAGATGTGGCAACGTCCATGAACAACGCATCCAGTTTTTATTTTTACCTTGCGGGATTAGAAGTAACGAAAGAAGCGAGGAAAGAGAAGCTTGACATAGCTGTTGCGTACATAGAAGAGGCGATTGGGATAAGAAGAGAGCTGGGCTTGAAAGTCGAGTTTGCAGATTCTTTGACAAATTCTGTTATTGTATACAACGAATATATAGATTTTGATGCTAACTACTTCATGAAAGCGGCGGTAAATTGCGATGAAGCGATTAAGATATTTCTGGACTTTGGAATGGTTTATAAGGCAAAGCCCTTGATACCGTATGGAATTCATTTTCATGAAACGCTTTTTGAAATAGACAGCGAAGAGAGACACAAGCAAGTGATAGAGTTGTACAAAGAGATAGTAAAGAACTCATAAATCGCTGTTCTCAGCAAAACCTCACACATACACCCACGCACAGACCTCCCTCTCTACCCGTTCAAGCATGACATACAAACAAAACCCAAGCAGCGCCATCGCCACGATAGCGGCATACAAATCAGGATAATCCATCCTGCTCCAGGAATCCATAATCAAAAATCCCAACCCTTTCCTCGTTGCAAACGATTCCACAAAGAACAGCACCGCAATTGCCGTGCCTATACTTATTCGCAACGCCGTGAGTATCTTTGGCAAACACGCGGGGAATACCACATGCTCATAGACGTCTTTCTCCGTTGCACCCAGAGAGAGAAGCGAATAGATATAGTTCGTACTTATATTCCTCGCGGCATCCCGCGTAGTCACGAGAATCTGGAAGAATACGATTATAGCTATCAATATTACCTTTGATAAATCGCCAATACCAAAGAGCAGGATGATCAACGGTAGTAAAACGATATGCGGAATCGGATATAGCAAGTAAATGAAAGGAGTGATAATTTTGTCCGCCCCTTTCTTATAACTTATCAAACCGAGCGGCACTGCAAGCGATAACGCCAGTGCAATTCCATAGCCCACCCGGGCAGCGCTCACTAACAAATGCGAAAGCAAATCATCTTTTAATCCTGATATAACAGCATAAAATACGGTCAAAGGCGTGGGCAACGCTATCGAATTTAGTAAAAACGACATAGCCTGCCATAGCACTATTAACAGGAGTCCCGCAATCAAGTAGCTCCATCTTCTATGCTCTGCCTCACTTCTCGGCATTTATCAAAGAAATCCTCCGTATTTCTATAATTGACCTCGCCCACATTATGATTCTTCACTATCTTTACCACACGTCCAGGTCGCGGCGAAAGCACGATTATTTCTCGTCCGAGAAAGACCGCTTCCTCTATGTTGTGCGTCACCAGAAGCATGGTCAGCCCTTTATGCTTCCATAACGAGAGCAGGAAATTCTGCAGTGTTTCCCTCGTTAGCGCATCAAGCGAAGATAAAGGCTCATCCATGACTAAAATCTCAGGATTTAGAGCTAACGCCCTTGCGAATCCCACGCGCTGTTGCATCCCACCGGAAAGCTGTTTTGGATAGTGATTCGCGAAATCTTTTAAATCTAGGTCGTCTAGAAGAGGTAGCACTATTTCCTGACGCTCTTTTTTGCCATATCCCCTGAACTCTAAACCCAGAGAAACATTTTCATACACCGTTTTCCATGGGAACAAGCCGTAGTCCTGGAGTATCAATGCCACCTTCCGGGATGGCGATACTACTTCATTGCCCTCAATCAACGCCTTGCCACTTGTTGGCTTTAGGATACCGGAGAAGATAAAAAGGAGAGATGTCTTTCCGCAGCCCGAAGGTCCGATAATGGAGCAGCTCTCGCCTTCGGGTACCTCAAAGCAGACCTCACGGAGTGCTTCTGTACCGTCTTGGTAAACCTTGCTTATTCCCTTCGCTTCAATCATGAACCTCATAAACGTTGTCCCCGCAATTTTGTAACTAAATTCTCATGGCAAAAGACATCTATAAGAAATTACTTATGGTAGTTTCCTTGTCCCTTCAAAGTCATCAAATATGCGTAGATAAACACATTCGCAAGAAATCTCATAGCTCATAAAATCTCCTATCGAACTCGCGCCAATCTTCTATGTTCATCCCACAATCAACGCTGTGAAAGAACTTAGTTAGATCCCCCTTTTTCCGTTTTATTCCTGGTATCAACTTTATCCGCATGATATAATGAACCTTCCTTCCGTTTATATACTGGTATAAACTGCTGATTGATGCGGATTATTGTTTTAGCACGGTATCCTCATACGGTATCTCGTGCTGCACCAAATCCTTGCTCTGCATCCATTGTAAAACTTTCTCGTATTTATCTTCCGGATAGGACTGTGGCGGAAGATAGGTAGCAATTTTATAGTCCGCAGCTATCTCTTCCGGAATACGCGTCTTTTCCACGAGCAGCGTCCGGTAAATCTCAGGATTGGCGTTTATCCTTGACACCGCTTCACTGTACGCATCTAAAAACTTATCCACACTTTCGGGATACTTTTCTATGAAGTCGCCACTGAATACTATGACTGTCTGCGATACGCTTCTGTTAAGCATAGCATCGGAGATAACTAAATTAGCACCTTTATGTACCGCATAACTCGCTAAAGGCTCTGGTAGCGTGGCTGCATCTATCCCGTTGTCGAGCAACATCTGCATTCGTATCGGTACTTTCTTTACCTCTATCTTCTTCGATTGCACATCGCCGAGTAAAGCATCGGTTATGTATTCTATTATCGTATTGCTTGAGATTGCTATTTCTCTGCCTTCCAAATCTTCGACTGAGCTTATGTTCGACTGCGGACTGGCGATAATAGCGAACCGCATCTTATCTGCCGTCTCTTGCAATTCCAGGCTGACGATTTTTACGTCATAACCTGCATTTCGCAATAACAAGACTCCCACAGGGTCGTTCTCGCCTGCGTCTATTTCACCGGCGGTTAAAGCGGCATCCCGTTCCATAGCACTCATAAAAGGCACTATCACCACATTTAACCCGTGGTTTGTGAATAGCCCCTCCTCATCAGCTACGTGATACGGTAAAGTCGCTTCATCTGGCATGACCCCTAATTTTATTGTTAGTTCTTCGCTTTCCTTGTAACCTTCTTGAGATATGCAACCTGAGCACCCCGCAACGACAATCAAAGTTATCAACACAATGGTTATTTCTTTTCGCATCCAATCACCCCTACATTATTAATGCGTAAACTACGTTTGATATTTAAATATATCTTTATCACCCCGTTTTATCCGTTTTCGTGAATATATACAAGAATGCCGATTTGTTTTACCGATTATCTATGTGGCGATTAAACCCTTTTAGAAACGTGCACCTCTAACAGTCCCTTTGCTAAAGCTTCCTTTTCCACGTAGCGTCTTATTAAATTAAAGTACGAAGAAAGGTTCACGCATAAGCGTATTTCACGAAATCCTCCACATTTTCCTTGAACTCCGCATGTGTATCAGGCGATATAGTTGGCCTCACGTTCTTGATAGCAGCGTCAAAGTGCTTCTTCCCTAGTAATACGTTCTGTATCGCTTCTTTCACCTGCTCTTCACTTATCCCGGAGGCAATAAACTCACGTAATGCACTCATTACCGCCTCTTTAACGATCGCGCATATATCCGCACCGACATACCCCTCAGTCCTTTCTGCAAGTTTGGTCACATCAACATCCGCTCCTATGGGCTTTCCTTTCAGATGTACCTCAAATATCTTCTTCCGCTCTTCTTTATCCGGCGGTTGGATGTATATCAACCGGTCAAGCCTTCCGGGTCTTAGTAACGCGGAATCTACCATGTCCGGTCTGTTTGTAGCCCCTATGACTATCACCTCTTTCAGCTCCTCTAAGCCATCCATCTCGGTTAACATCTGCGAAACTACCCGTTCTGTTACGTGAGCGTCAGAACCCGCACCTCGCACCGGTGTAATCGAATCTAGCTCATCTAAGAAAATGATACACGGAGCAGCCTGTTTTGCCTTCCTGAAAATCTCACGAACTGCCTTCTCGGATTCCCCCACCCATTTTGAGAGTAGTTCGGGACCCTTTATGCTTATAAAATTCGCTTCGCTCTCGTTCGCCACTGCTTTTACCAGCATTGTCTTCCCCGTGCCCGGCGCTCCAAACAGAAGGATACCTCTCGGTGGTTTTGAATTTAAATGAGCAAAAGCGTCAGGGTATTTAAGCGGCCATTCCACAACCTCCTTCAATTCCTGCTTCGCACGTTCCAAGCCGCCTATGTCGTCCCATTTAACATTTGGCACTTCTACAAAGACTTCTCTTAGTGCAGAAGGTTCTGTGTTCTTTAACGCTTCACTGAAATCTTCTTTTGTTACTTTTAGCTTGTCCATCACTTCCTGTGGTATCTCCTTATCCAAGTCTAACTCAGGCAGTATTTTTCGTAAAGCGTGCATTGCCGCTTCTTTACAGAACGTAGCAAGGTCTGCACCGACAAATCCATGTGTGACGTTTGCAAGCTCCTTTAAATTTACGTCCTCGGCCAGCGGCATCCCCCGCGTATGTACCTCCAATACCTCCTCTCGGCCATGCCTGTTCGGGATGCCTATCTCTATCTCACGGTCAAAACGACCTCCCCTTCTCAACGCTTCATCCAGTGCATTTGGTCTATTCGTAGCGCCGACTACCACTACCTGCCCTCTCGATTCCAGACCGTCCATCAAAGATAGAAGTTGCGCTACTACTCGTCGCTCCACTTCGCCCGTTGTATCTCCTCTCTTCGGTGCAATGGAGTCCAATTCATCAATAAACAGAATAGAAGGTGCTGTTTTACTACAATCCTCAAATATGTCACGCAGGTGTTGCTCACTCTCACCATAAAACTTGCTCATTATTTCGGGACCTGAGATGGAATAGAAATTGGCGTCGGTCTCATTCGCCACTGCTTTTGCTATTAAAGTCTTTCCGGTTCCCGGTGGTCCGTGCAAGAGAACGCCTTTCGGTGGCTCAATCCCCAATCGCTCGAATAGCTCGGGATGTCGCAGCGGCAGTTCTATCATCTCCCTGATCTGACCTATTTCCCGCTGTAAGCCGCCAATATCCTCGTAAGTTATATGAGGTACTTCCTTCCCACCTTCACGTGCCTTACGAAGCACAATTTCTGTATCCAACTTCGGTATCACCGTACCTAACGGGAGTGTGTTCGTAATTACAAATGTAATGGGATTGCCCAGCATTTCCACTCTTATAGTCTGTCCTTTTGTAATTGGTCGCCCTTTCAGTATCCGTGCTATGTATCGCTCACCACCCGCGATTTTTACTGGCTGCGTGGGCTCAAGTGTAATTCTTTTTGCTTCCTGCACTTTCGTCTTACGTACTTGCACGCGGTCATCTATGGCAACGCCAGCATTGCGCCTTATGTTCCCATCTATCCGTATTAGTGACTTGTTGCTGTCTGGAGAATAGCCGGGCCATATGATGGCAGTGGCGATATTCTTACCTTCTATCTCTATCACATCGCCGCTTACAACACCCAGCTTTCGCATCGTCACTGCATCTATCCGCGCTATTCCCCTTCCCGCATCCCGTGGGTACGCTTCTGCTACCCTCAATACCACCGAGTCCTCTTTCTCCTCTTCGTCTTTCATATCCCTTTTCTCCACTCCATCCGAGCGACTATCTTTATTATTTGCTTTTTAGTCAAAAATCTTAAAGAACCTTCTTCTTCATCTCATACAGCGTATTCAATGCCTCTATTGGTGAAACCCGCTCCAGATTTATTGATTTCAACTCCTCAACTACAGGATGAGTCACGTATTCTTTCTCCTGTTCCACGCTCTTTTCCACTTCTTCGTCTTCTTTACCTTCTTCCTTTCTTTGCTTCGCCCGCTCCTCTTCTCTTTCCATCCTTCTCAAAATGCTCTTTGCATTCTCTACCACCATATCAGGCAATCCCGCGAGTTTCGCGACCTGAATCCCATAGCTTTTAGAGCCTCTTCCTTCTACTACTTTCCTTATGAAAAAAATTTCATCACCCGCCTCTTTTATCGAGACGTTGTAGCAGTTTGTACTATCGAGTGTATCGGCGAGTGCCGTAAGCTCATAGAAGTGCGTTGCGAACATCGTCTTCGCTTTTATTACTCCATTAATGTAATCACCCACCGCCCACGCGATACTGACGCCGTCCAACGTACTCGTACCTCGCCCGATTTCATCAAGAATCACCAGGCTTCTTTCCGACGCATTATTAAGAATATTTGCGGTTTCGCTCATCTCCACCATAAACGAACTCTGCCCCATCGAAAGGTCATCATAAGCGCCCACCCTAGTAAAAATCCTATCCACCACGCCTATTTTTGCAGCACGTGCAGGCACAAAAGAGCCTATATGTGCCATAAGCACGATTAACGCAGCCTGCCTCATGAAAGTGGACTTACCACTCATATTCGGTCCTGTTATAATCATCAACCGGTTACTCTTATCGAAGTGAACGTCATTTGGCACAAAACCTTCTTTCACCTCTTTCTCCACCACCGGATGCCTGCCATCCTTTATAACAATCTCATCACCGCCATCTACGTTAGGGCAGCAGTATCCGTTCTCCGCAGCAACGTCTGCGAACGCTAGCAGCATATCCAGCTCGGCAATCAAATTCGCAGCTTCTTGAATCTCCTTTGCTCGTTTCGCTACTTGCTTCCTTATCTGCTCGAATAGTTCGTATTCCAGCTCTTTTATCCTCTCTTCGGCACTCAACGCCTTCGCCTCGTAATCCTTCAACTCTTCCGTTATATACCGCTCTGCCTCTGTAAGCGTTTGTTTCCTTATATACGACTCAGGCACTTGCTCTATCCACGATTTCCGCACTTCGAGGTAATACCCAAAAACCTTGTTGTAGCCTACCTTGAGCGATTTTATACCGGTACGTGCTTTCTCACGCTCCTCAAATTCCGCTAACCACCTCCGTCCATCGTGCTTTATCTGTCTCAGCTCATCAAGTTCCGTATTGAGACCCTCTTTTATCAGCCCACCCTCCTTCACGGCCGCCGGTGGCTCTTCTACTATACCTCTGTCTATAATACCGACCACATCAGTGAAATTCTTTGCCTTCAACGTTTTCAACATGTTTATTATCTTTTCGGCGCGAGATTTCTTTAACAATCCTTTAAGTGCCTTTAGTTGGAGTAACGACCGCTTGAGTAATACCAGATCCTTACCTTTTGCACTACCATACGAAATCCGACTTATTATCCGTTCCATATCGTATATTTCCCGGAGTACATCCTTCAACGATTCTCTTAGCAGTATCTCATCATAAAATTCCGTTACTACCTCTTCTTTTCGCTTTATCTCGTCTATGTCGAGTAAAGGGTATCTCAAATTCTTCTTCAGCAGTCGTGAACCCATACCTGTGAGTGTTTTGTCAAGCACACTAAGAAGCGTACCTCGTTGCGTGCCATCGCGTATGTTACTGAATATCTCTAAATTTCGTACTGTCACACTGTCTAAAACCATATAATCCGAGACGAAAAATGTCTTAAGCGGTTTGATGTGCAACAACACACGCTTTTGTGTGTCACGTAGATAGGAAATCACGGCACCAGCGGCTGATATACCTGCTTTTAGCCCTACGCATCCGAACCCGTCAAGTGAAATCACGCCAAAATGGTTTATCAGTGTTGTATACGCATTTTTGTAGTCGAAATAGTAATCGTCATAGCGCGAAGTGGTGCACATCCCCCGTTCAATGTTGAAATCGAGAGAATCGGGAATGACAATCTCTGCAGGCTTCACACGCTCTATTTCGTTCTGTAAGGAAGAATGCGTTTCGTCATCTTCTAATTCCGTCAGAGTAAACTCGCCCGTTGATACATCCACCATTGCAACACCCACGTTGCCTTCTATTAGATTCACGGACATCAGATAATTGCTAATTCGCTCTTCTAAGAAGGAATCCTCAATGACGGTACCGGGAGTTATTAGCCGCACCACCTCCCGCTTTTCTATTTTTTTTGTCTCTTTATCTTCTACCTGCTCGCATATAGCCACTTTGTAGCCTTTTTTTATCAACTGCCTTATATACGGAGTTATCGCATGGTAAGGCACGCCAGCCATTGGTATTTTCCGCGTTGCGCCTTTACCCCTACCGGTAGCGGTTAAAGCAATGTTCAACTCTTTTGATGCTATCTTTGCGTCTTCACCGAATGTCTCGTAAAAGTCACCGACCCGAAACAGCACGATGGCATCGCTGTATTTCTCTTTTATCTGGTAATACTGCTCCATCATTGGTGTTTTATTGGGCATTGATAGTTTCCTCTCTAAATTTATAAGTGACTATCGCTAAAATAAACTATTGCCAAAAGCATGTTTGAATGTAGAGACTGGAGAGCGTATATCAATTGAATAGCCACGATTAAGAGATCGTGAAATGAATGAACGAAAAAGATTTTTATCGCCAAATAGAAACGATAAAAACGGAATGGCATGACGCATTTGGAATAATGCAACTCAGCGAGTTTCACCGCAGAGTACGCGGAGAACGCAGAGGCATCCCTAACTTGGATTGGAGCGTTCTTAAACTCTGCGCCATCGGCGATCTCCGCGGTGATAAATCACTGGGTTTGTATGACAGTACCATCCTACCGAACAAGAAATGCGATTTTCAATGCAAAACTTGCACATAAAAATCGATTAATATCCTTCAAAGGTTGAAATAAGGGCATTTATTGAACAAATAAAACCCGAACGTGTGTACCCTATTCATACGGAACATCCTGCGCTTTTTACGGATTTCTCACAGAATATAAATGTGGATACGGTAGAATAGGGGAAGAAGTACACGGTATAGAGCGAGCTTTGAAAATAATAAATGCTTCAGATATTTTTTCTATAATTGTACTGCCATACACGCAGTGTTAAATTTATATGTTACAATCCATAATAGCAGTCTGTCGAAGTAGTGAATCGTAAGGGCCCGTGGCTTAGCATGGATAAAGCACCGGCCTTCTAAGCCGGGGATCGCGGGTTCGAATCCCGCCGGGTCCGCTTCCTTACTTGTTGTCCTGCCCGAACAACAAAAAAACCATACCCTTTTTATGTAATGGTAGCTAAATAGCATAGTAATGCCGTAATAAACTTGCGGTAAATGAGATAAAGAGAGTGAGGGAGAAATGTTGGGAAAGTTGGTTATGTGGTTTGCGGTATTCCTGTTAGTGCTGGCAGTGTCAATATGGCGTTGGGAAATTGCGTGGATAGGGGTGTTAATGATAGCGAGTGTTGCATTAGTAATTGGGGAACTATACGGTAGGTATAAAGCGGATAAAGAATATAAGAGAAATACAGAGGTGGCATTGTTAATAGGGCGATATAGCGAAGGCATAGATCATAAAGGGAGAAGAACAGGGAAAATCATTAGATAGTTACTTAAATCTTTTTCCGATTTTTTTTGCGATGGATGAGAAATTTTACGGTTGGATACCTATTTTAAGTCCGGAACTAATAATAAGAGAGTACTTATTTACTTGGAGTGAAGTTCCGGGAAGAGATAGTGAGCGACTCCGAAAATATCTGATGGATGATTTTGGCGTTAGCTGGGTACAAAACGCTGAGATCAGAAAACTCCAAGGTGGTAAGGAAATATCTGTCTTTGTCGGTGAAAAATCGGTTGCCATTGCGCTTAATGCTAAGAAAGACAGGGTAACTTTTAAAATTGAAAAAGGTAGAACTTATAGCTTCCCCGTGGAACTGGGAGATGATGAGATACGCATATTTAAAGGATATAAATTATTTCGGAATGCGGATAAAAGTGATTTCAAACAAGTATTTCCTGACTTTAGTGAGGTACTACTTTCAGATAATAGATTTGATATTCTGTTTGATCGTTGGTTTAACTGTAAGCATAAAGTATCTTATGAAGTAAGAGCCCTTGAAAGTTGTGACGAATGCGGAGAAAAAGTCTTGCATTTATCTGTAAAGATATCAAATAGGGAAGGGGAAAAATTGATTGAGGGCGATGCATGGATTAATGGTAGCGGGCTAGCGAAATATAAAATAATGTATGTATGTCCGAAAGACTCACACCCTGAAAGAATTTTGCATAAACTCGTAAGAGATATCCTCCATACCCATGTGCATCACTCTTCTGACTTACCCTTACCACCAATAAAGGCAGAAAGTGAAATCGAAGCCAAGAAGAAAATCTTGGAGGAATATACTTTTAAATTCATGGAGTACAAGAGAATAGCCAGCAAAATGAGGCTAAAAGAGGCTATTGAGGATCTTTCAAGAGCAAGAGGTGAGATAGTTTATGCAAAGTCTTTCCATGAGTTATTTCGTGGGTCATTAGAGGGTAGTCCCTTGGTAATGTCGTTTGAGTCTTTTGACGAGTCTTTTAATATATTGCTAGAAAAAACATCTGAGAAATCACACATAGCAGTGAATTATGCAATATTAGGCTTCACATCCCTACTAGTAGCTATGGGTCTCCTTCAATTCTTATATATGTTCCCTTCATGGCTTATACCAATAAGAACGTTAGAGTTACATTTGTGTTTGCTTTTGTTTCCTTTACCCCTTTCATTTTTCATCTATTGCATTGCAGAAGCGATATTTAGCATGTCAAAAAGCAAATGACTTTGAGACCAGATAAGGAAGAAAAAGAGAAAAGCCAGAAGAAACTCGAAGCCGAGTGGATAGAGCGTGCAGCGAAAGAAGTTGCAGATACGTTAAAGAACCGTAGAGTAAATGAAATCATTGAAATCGTTGATTTTTATGAAAAGAGCCTTGCCGCCCCTGCCTCGATGCACATGCCGCTCGATACGGACGAAGAAGAAGTGATAAAACGTCTTGCCGGCAATGATCAACTCAAGAACACCATTTTGCTAAAGACCAGAGCTCTTATCTTCTCTCCCTCTATTTTAGCACCGTCCTCGGGTTCTTTGGATTACGGGACCGCGATACATCGCAGATTCTTCCTCCGGGGGTTATGGTTCTCCATCATTTCGTTGAACGAAGCTTACATTAAATCCGCATCCGAACCCATGCTTAGATATATGCTCGAACACGAACTTGCCCAGGGCAAAATCTACAAAAAACTGGCAGCACAGCGCATTAAACGCCTCGACTCTGATATGAAGCGGATAGTTCATGAAGAAGCGAAGGCAAAAGCGATACGCATATCTACCATTCCCGAAGAGGAACTCGAACGGGAGAGGCAGTTGATTCTCGACCTCGCATCCAAACATCCGTTGGTTCCTGCACATTTCGCATCTACATCGCTATTCAACTATTTGGAGGAGAACTGGGAGGAGGTGAATCAGTTCGGACTTCCCAGCCAGGACGAAATAGATGAAGAACTGGCAACTGCAAATTTTGCTGCACGGGCACAATCTTCCAGTGATTTATTTAAAGCGTTTCTAAAAGCGCTGAAAAGAGAGATAACCATGACCGGAGCGGAGTATGGAATTGAAATAGTGTAACAAATCTGTTAAAGAGAGGTATGACAATGAGCAAATGTATTTTTTGATGAATAGGTCTTCTTTCTAATAAAATGCTGCGACTAACATTTTTGGGAACAGGGGGCTCGATGCCCACACCGAACAGGAATCCATCAGCCATAGCTGTTAATAGAGAAGGGGAGTTGATGCTGTTTGATTGTGGCGAGGGGACACAGCGGCAGATGATGCGGGCGAAGACAGGAATGACGATAAGTTCGATATTCATCACGCATTTCCATGCGGATCATGTGCTCGGTATTCCGGGTCTGTTGCAGACGATGGCGTTGCAGGATCGTAAAGAGCCGCTTGAAATATACGGTCCGAAGCAGGTGGAAAAATTCCTTTATCATCTTCTATCTTTGGGTTATGTGGGCAAGGGTTTTGACGTAAAAGCGATAGAACTAAAACCGGGCGATGTGGTGGAAAGACCGAAATATAGGATAAGAGCGATAAAAACAGTACACAACATAGTAAGCATAGGCTATGTATTGGAAGAGGATATGAGGCCAGGTAGATTCAACAGAGAAAGAGCGATAGAGCTTGGCATCAAGCCGGGACCTTTATTTTCTAAGCTGCAATCCGGGCATTCTATTATGGTAGATGATAAAGAGATAAGACCCGAACAAGTCTTGGGACCGCCGAGACCTGGTCGGAAGATTGTATATACCGGAGATACAAGACCGTGTGAAAGCGTGATAGAAGCGAGCAGAGATGCCGACCTGTTGGTACACGATTCTTCTATGTCCGAAGAGACGCAGGAATATGCGATTGACTATATGCATTCAACTGCTTTAGAAGCTGCGGAAGTTGCAAAGAAAGCGTCTGTAAGGAAGCTTATTCTAACGCATATCAGTGCGAGGCACTCTGATATTAAAAGCGCAAGCAAGCTGGAAGAAGAGGCGAAGAGTGTGTTTGTGAATAGCGAAGTGGCGAAGGAGTTGATGGTAATAGAAGTACCGTATAGAGATGAATAAGCTCTTTTCTTCTTGTGGCTACCTTGAGGCGACAAGAGCGAAGTGGACGCGAGTGTCTTATCACTACAACTTTTGTATTTGTATAGCGAGATTAAAAACCACGAGATTTCACAAGATTAACACAAGAATTAGGGGTTAATAATGATAAAGTAGTTGATAAAACACTAAAATTTGGTTCCTATTATTATTCTCTCGTGAAAATCTGTGGAATCTTGTGGTTAGCTAAACAAATACGGCTATTTCTCTTATCTCTGCACCCTTTTCGCATTCCCACTCAACTTCTGAATGGTTGTTATCGAACCTAAGCCCATCTTTTTCGCTCCAATCTTCGCTTGCTTTACGCCTATCCTGTGCAATAAAATCTCTCAATGCAAGAATAAAACCAGAAGGAGAGGTAAATCTGCCTCTGCCTGTTGTTGCCATACTCCCCCAGTAGCATTGCCATCTACTCTATGTGTATCGAAATTAATAGCTGCCGTACCTACACTAGGTATTTGCTTTGTGGAACTATTGGGCCAGTCAAGATTTTCATAGCCATTTTTTTCTTTTCACCTCCTTTTATTTTGGCTACTTGTATAGCCCGGGGGCGGGCGGGGCGGGGGGGGCGGGGGGGGGCGGGGGCGGGGGGGGCGGGGCGGGCGGGGCGCGTCGGGGGGGCGCGGGCGCGTTGGGGGGCGGCTTCGGTAGCACGCTGCCGAAGCAACGGGACCCTACTTCGCCAAGGCTTCCTACTCCGCCAAGGCTACGTAGGACGAGTCGGCGGACGAGCCGTTCAGAATGACAAGAAGG
>JAPWVK010000221.1 GCA_029241965.1 Candidatus Methanophagales archaeon | reverse complement strand
GTGAACCTTGGAATATCCTTTGTTTTTGTCTATCAGCACGAACTCCCTGAAATTGCTTGTGACTCCGTAGTCAAGGTTGTGCTTGCCCATGTAATCCCAAGTCTGTTTTATCGGAGTCTCCTGCTCTTTCTTCAGCCTGTGTTGTGTGGAAAATAGATCCTGATCGCTTCCCTTCAACTCAAAACAAACAACTTTTTGCCCTTCCTCATTTGTGAATAAAAACTCAACTCCTCCCTTTTCAAAAGATTCTTCAATCTCCCTTTCGGGATAACCAAGAATGTCCCTTAGAACACTATTGGCAAATTTTATATAATTATGGCGCTCGGCAGTCAGTTTACCAGCATCAAGGTTCATTAACCACAATTTGGCTGCGTTCTTCTGCTTATTAGAAACTTTAACTTTACGCGAAAGCCTCTCAACAGTACGCACATTGAACAAGTCGGCAGGCATATTAATAAACAAAAACCTATCAGATAAAAAACATCAGAATGATTTTCCTTTATATCATTCTATTCCCATGTAGTATCTATAATGGCAAAATTTGATACGCTCAACGTTCAGACTGACATACTGAAAAACGTACGCGCACTTGGATTCGAGGAGATGATGCCCATCCAGGAGATGGCTATACCCTTAGCACTCAGTGGCCGCGACATAATCGGCCAGGCAAAGACCGGTACTGGCAAGACCCTCGCATTTGCGATACCAATAATAGAAAAGATACGGGTAGCAGAGAAATTTGTCCAGGCTATCGTCTTGACTCCGACTCGCGAGCTTGCTATTCAAGTTGCCGCGGAGTTCGAGAAAGCGGGTGGTAGGCGCATCCGTGTTGCTTTGATGTATGGCGGTGCATCCATCAATCCGCAAATAGAAAGGCTCCAGAGAGGTGTTCACATCGTAGTGGGCACGCCGGGCCGTGTAATGGACCACATGAATAGAGGCACGCTCAGACTAAACAACACAGAAATAATTGTCCTCGATGAGGCAGACCGCATGCTCGACATGGGATTCATCAATGATATGGAGTGGATAATAGAAACCATGCCGAAGGAAAGGCAGACTATGTTATTTTCGGCTACCATGCCCAAAGAAATTCGTATGCTGGCTGGGAAGTATATGCGTGACCCTGAATACGTATCCGTCAGTGTAGATGAAGATGAATTAACAGTCAAAGACGTCCAGCAGTTTTATGTCAAAGTAGACAAAAAGAAAAAGATGGATGCCTTCTTCAAGGTTGTCAAAGAGGAGCAGCCGTCAAAAGCGCTCGTATTCTGCAAAACAAAGAAATGGGTTGAAACTTTCTACGGGATCCTCAAGAAACGAAACTTTTCGGTCGAACGAATCCACGGTGACCTCACGCAGGCGGCACGCGAGAAATCAATAGGAAAACTGCGTCGTGGTACAGTGAAGTATCTCGTGTGTACGGATGTCGTAGCGCGTGGCATTGACATCTCTGACATTAGCCATGTCTTCAACTATGACTTACCCATGGAGCCTCTGACCTACGTACATCGCATTGGTAGAACGGCTCGTGTGGGCAAAGAAGGCACGGCTATCAGTTTCATTACCTCAGATCAGATCCGCGACCTCTGGGTTATCGAGAACAACGCACACACCAAAATCCTCGAATGGAAAGCACCTCAAAAACGAAACTGACTCACTATCATAGTCGTTATCATCCAAAAAGCTTGTATACTATTTTTACATGGATTAACGCAGATGCCGAAAAAGTTATTTACGCATGAATTGATTGGCTATATTAAATATGCTAAACCTCGACATAGCACGGATTTTTGCGGAGATTGCCGATATTTTTGAGGTGAAAGGTGAGAATCCATTCAAAATAAGGGCGTACCGACGTGCCGCTATGACGATAGAGTCCTTAACTCAGGACCTGAAGGTGATTGCGGAACGAGGAGGCGTTAAGGAATTAAAGAAGATACCCGGCGTAGGTGACGCTATCGCGAAGAAGATAGTTGAGATAGCAAAAACAGGGGACTGCAAGAGCCATATAAAACTGAAGCAGGAAGTGCCACCGAGTTTACTTGAACTCTTAGCCATTCCCCGTGTCGGTCCGAAGACATTAGCGAAGCTGCATGCCGAGCTTGAGATAGATAGCATAGAGGAATTGGAAGAAGCGGCAAAGTCGCATAAGTTGGGAGAGCTTCCGGGATTAGGCACCAAAGTAGAAGAGAACATATTGAAGGGGATAGAGCAATATCGGCGGTATCAAGGTCGTGCATTACTTTCCACTGCGCTACCTTATGCCAAATCAATAATAAACGAATTAAAGAAGTTAAATGCCGTGGAGAAGATAACCATTGCGGGTAGTTTACGCAGAATGCGTGAGACAGTTGGCGATATAGACATATTGGTAGTCTCGAATAGCCCGGAGGAAGTGATGGACGCGTTCACAAGTCTGGACGGTGTGGAAGATGTGATAGCGAAAGGCGAGACGAAGTCAAGCATTGTAATAAAGGGAATGGACGTGGATTTACGAGTGGTGGGTGCAGAGTCTTTTGGTGCGGCCGCTCATTATTTCACGGGTTCCAAGCACCACAACATAAGAATACGGGAATTAGGCGTGAGGAAAGGCCTAAAGATAAACGAATACGGTATCTTCAGAGGCGATGAAAAGATAGGAGGGAAGAACGAGGAAGATGTGTTCAAGAATGTGGGTTTAGCATATATCCCGCCGGAGTTAAGAGAAGACCACGGAGAGGTAGAAGCCGCCAAAGCGGGCAGAATACCCAAACTGATAGAGGTTAGCGACCTGAAAGGCGATTTACACGTGCATACCCGATGGAGTGACGGTAAGAACAGCATAGAGGAGATGGCGGAGACTGCTATCTTATTGGGTTATGAGTACATCGCCGTAGCGGATCATTCACCCGCAGTCGGCATTGCTGGTGGAATGAGCGAGGAGAAGATAGCGGAGAGGCAGGTAGAGATAGTTAAGCTGAACAAGCGATTTGATGATGAAGACATAAAATTCAGGGTTTTATCTGCGTCCGAGGTGGATATTAAGTCTGATTTCGCTATGGACTACACGGACGAGATATTGAAGGATTTTGATGTAGTTGTAGGTGCGATTCATAGTAAATTCTCGCAAGATAGGGAAACGATGACGAAACGAATTATAACCGCGATGGAGAACCCCAATGTGGATATAATCGCGCATCCCACAGGGCGTATTCTCCGCAAAAGAGAGCCGTATGATGTGGATATGGAGAAACTCATGGAAACGGCAAAGGATACTGGCACTATATTAGAATTAAATTCATTTCCCAATCGGCTGGATTTGAAGGACGTGCATTGCCGTATGGCGAAGGACTATGGCGTTTTTGTTGCGATTTCAACGGATTCGCATGATGCTATGCAGATGGGTACGGTGATAAAATACGGTGTGGCAACTGCAAGAAGGGGATGGCTCGAAGCTAAGGATGTGGTGAATACAAAAGGGTTGGATGAAGTAATGAAGCTGGTGACGAGCTGAAAAAAGTTTAATGCGTGAAATACGCCACTACTTCCTTGCCCACAACAGAATCAATCCTGACGAACCCGTATCGTTCGAATTGCACCACATTCCCGAGTTCTGACGCAATCAAAGGCTCGCCTATGCCTTCTTCTATCCCATCCGGCTTCTTCACCTTGACATTTATACTATCGCTGGGCGCCCAATGGATAACAGGCACTTTTGGTTCTGTATCTATGACCTTAGCCCTTAACGGCTTAAGGCTCTCTATTTCCACAGTGCAAAGATACTTCAGTCTTATCTTTTCTCCTACTTTTAGCTTAGCGTAATCTCCTCCGCTTATGTAAACGGTATTGCCTGTTTTTATCTCTCTGTAATCCGTGCCAGAAGGATGTTTCAATGCCTTTGCCACAAAAGAATCGCCATTCAGCAGGCGCATTTCTTCTGGATTATGCACAAAGAAATAACGTGATGCGAGTGCATCCACCGCCTTCCTGTTCTCTGCATACATGTTCTTCATGCTCACCGCGATGTCCGTTTGCGAAACGCCAAGGGAGATAAAGAACTTACGAATCGCTTCTGGCTGAAAACCTCTTCTACGCAGTGCTTTTAGCGTTGGTAGCGTTGGATCGTCCCATCCTTCGTATTCGCCTTCTTCTATCCTTCTCCTCAGCTCGGAAGTGCTGAATTTACCGAACTCTTGCATCTTTATCTTGCCCCAGTGCTTTGTTATCGGGTATTGCCAACCGAGATGGTCGTACAAAAACTGCTGCCGCTTCTCAGACTTCATCAGGTCTTTTCCCCTTATTATATGCGTTATACCGAGCAAGTGGTCTTCAATCGCAGATTCAAAATCCAGATTCGGCCATACCTCGTATCTTTTGCCAATCCGAGGATGATCTTTTTTCAATATCCGGAACGCGACCCAATCTCGTAAAGCAGGGTCTTTAGCCGCCATGTCAGTTTTTATACGCAGCACTGCTTCCTTCTCTGCGTAAACGCCGGTTAGCATCTTATTCCAGTTTTCCATGTTCGTCTCAATGCTGGCAGCTCTGTCGGGGCAAGGGACTTTTCGGTTCTTATACGTTTTGAATACATCAGCAGGGCAGAAGCAGACATACGCCGCACCCTTTTCTATCAACGCCACAGCATATTTGTAGTACAAATCCATGCGTTCCGATGCCACCACCACTTCATCGGGTTTAGCATCCAGCCAATCGCAATCCTCAAGATACCAGTCATACGCTTCGAGTAAAGGTCGCTTCACTACCGGGTCGGTGTCATCAAACCTCAGTATGAACTTGCCATTATATCGCCTTGCATACTCCGAGTTCACGATTATGCCACGCGCACTGCCGAGCGTTGCGGCACCGTTTGGATTGGGAGCGAATCGCATCACCACTTTTTCGCCATCCGCAAGAGGCAGGTTCGGCAATCCAATTTCTCGCTTTTCCGTATCACGCTCAATTAGTTCTTCTACTAACTCTGGCGCTATCTTATTCAATTCTTCTACTCGTTCTTCCTTGATCATTGATTCTATACGCCCTATTTCCGCTCTCACTAGTGCATATACCTGTTTCGCTTCTTTCCTCAATTCCGGATTCTCGCCGAGGATTTTCTTCAGCACTGCATCCGCCATAGGCGGTTTTTCATGCCGCACTGCATTCTGCAGCGCATACTTCCTTATCTTTAGCTTTATCTCTTCCATCTTCGCTGTTACTTGTTCTACACCTTAATTAAGAATGAACTTCTTTGCTAAGAAAAAACCATTTCTCACTGCAAGTGAAAATAACTACTCCGTAGTGATAACGGATTTTTGTATTTACGTTAGAGCCTCTGGAACCGCCAACCAAATCGTTCTAATTTGCCGTTATTCCTGCAATTTCTTCGCTTTTGCTCTAAAAATTTGTTTACTGCCTTGTCAGCCTAATCCAAGCTCATTCTACGGAAAGCCGTAGGCGATCTCATGAGGTCTGTTCTACCCACATGATACGCAGTTATTGCGGTTAGATGTGTCGTTATTCCTGTGATGAACATGTACAGCTCAGCCTCTATT
>JAPWVK010000220.1 GCA_029241965.1 Candidatus Methanophagales archaeon | reverse complement strand
GTTCTCTTGCTGTCGCTTCTTCTATTTCTCTCACGCTGTAAAGCACCCCTATTATTGCCCATAGGTCTATGCTGGCGCTTATTTTGTCTACAAAACAATCAATCCCGTGACTTATCTTAGAATATTTTGGTTGATAAATGAGATATTTTCATTTTTCTTCTTCTATCTTTTGTTCAGATTTTAGCAGCCATCCTATTGCCCCCATGTCAGAGCTGGCTCTTATTTTATCTACATAAGTATCCTTTGTTTCGTTAAGGAGTTCTTTTGCTGTCTCTTTTTCTATCCTACTCACGCTGTCGAGCAGCCGTTCTATCGCACCTGGGTCAGTGCTGCCTCTTATTTTCTTGGCATACGTATCCTTTGTCTCGTAGAGGAGTTCTCTGGCTGTCTTTTCATCTATCCCTCTCACGCTGAAGAGAAGCCATCCTATTGAATGTGGGTTTGTGCTGGCTGTGATTCGTTTTGCGATTTGCACCTGATTGTTTTCAAAAAGATCTCTTAATAAATTATCATATCCAAAAGCTCTTATAACTTGAATTAAAAAATTATAGGTGCCCAAGCTACTTTCCCAATCCATTTGATTGATTTTTTTCTCAATAATTCTTTCCTCAACTTTCCCTTTATTTATACGCTCGAACAACATATAGCGATTGAAAAGATTGATAGGCAACTTATCAGGTTCTGCATATTCCATGGATATGCCTGCTTCGGGTGACGAGATTTCCAACAAGGTTAGATATGTTTTCAGGTCCTCTATTCCCTGGAATTTGGGATAATCGTTTAGGAAAATAGAAAAGTTCTCTATATTCTTTTTTGATTTATCTCCTTGCTCTTTAGTAGCGCTGAACAATTTTGAGATATCTATCTCTTTAGCAGTACCTAACAATTTTAATATATCTGTTGTGATATCTGAATCCTGCAAAGAAATCAACACATCTTGCTTTTCTTTATCACTTAAAATATTCTCATAATAAGTGAACCATTGCTCTCGCATACAGACCAATTTAAATAGCACTTTTTTATCGAATAAGAGGTCAAATACTTCGGCAGGCGTAAAAATCCTGGTGATTTCGCTCCTCAAAGCCATAGGTTCTTCTGGCGTCCTTTCCGTTCCTTCTCTACCTTGGTCAATACTTACCACTGGTTCAGGTCTTTCAAAAGCCTGTAATAAAGTAGCTAGCCTTTTCTCAAACACGCTTTTTATGAGCATGGTTGCATTCACCACTCTCTTAATCTTCCTTGGATTACCACCAATACTGTGAATCACTAATTGTGTGCATTCTTCAATCTCTTTATCGTCCCAGCCGGTTAAAAACTGTAAATACTTCTTTATTGCCTGTTCGCTTATTTTAGGAATATAAAATTCTGTCTGAACGATTTTATCAAAGTAATCATCGTAAATTGCTCCTTTATATTTTTGTTTAAGTGCACTATCCAGTATCTTGTAGTCGCACCCGAGGACGAAAATGCAGCCGTTAATATCAAGGAAGGTTTTTAAACTGTTTAAGAAATCAACTATCTTCTCCGGTATTCTATCCAGATCGTCAATAAAAATAATTGTCTTACCGTTTGGCGACTTTTCTGCTCGTTCCTTTATTTTGTTCTTGAACTCTTCTATCTTGGTTACACGCTCGATTACTGTATTTGCATCTTTACTCGACCATTCTGTAAATGGATTTGTTTTTTTACTTCTCTTAAATACGTTTAAAATGCCACCGGTGGAAATCTTACCCTGGGAATATGTTTGCAGCACAACATCAGTAGAAAAAAGGAATATATTCCGTATCAACTCCGTTTTGTCTATTTCGTCTTTAAAAAGCGCATCTACAACCTTAATCATAAATGGGATCCATAGCTTCTCTTCGTTTCCATATTCCCAAGAGTTAAAAAATATCGTTTCGTAACCTCTGGACTCTAATAGTTCCTGCATAATCTGCATAAAGCTGGTTTTTCCTGAACCCCAACTTCCAAAAATACCAATGGTGAATGGCGTGTCTTCCTGCGATAGACTTTCTAAAGTGGCGATGACGCCATCAGCATAATCTCGGAAACCAAGTTTGTCCGCGGAAAGCCCCACTGCGACATCCGAGAATTTCGATACCATGTTATTAGATACCCGTTTCTATTGGTAAAGCTTTGGTATGAAAATACATTTTCATGTTCATGAGTGTCCCTATGAGTCATGAAGGTTTCTTTTTAAACAAAGGTTTATTATGATTATGCAAGAGGTCATGAAAGTCGTCATTTCGTTAGGTGGCATCTTCTTTGAGGATGCCACTCGTATAAAAAATGTTGCCGTGGTCTTAGAAGAGCTTGCGAAATCGCACCGCCTATACGTAGTTACAGGCGGCGGACAACCAGCACGGGACTACATAAAAATAGCACGTGAATTAGGTGCGAACGAAGCAATATGCGATTATATCGGTATAGCAGCAACACGAATAAATGCGAAATTGCTTATCTCCGCATTGCATAATGCGTATCCCGAACCTTTCGCGGAGTATAAAGAAGCTGCAGAAGCAACGGTGAAAGAAGGTGGGAATATAGCGGTGATGGGCGGCGTAAGCCCCGGTTATACGACCGATGCCGTGGCCGCGATTCTCGCGGAATACGTTAATGCAGACATTTTTATAAATGTCACATCGGTAGATGGCGTCTATGACGCAGACCCACACGTGTATCCCAACGCAAAGAAATATGACAAGCTCACACCAAAGGAGCTCCTGAATATAGTGATGAAAGAGGAACTAAAAGCCGGGTCGAGAATTGTTATAGACCCCGTTGCGGCGAAGATGATAGAACGAAGCGGGGTAAAGACCATTGTTATTGACGGTAGCAACCCACGTAATATTCAGGATGCGGTTAACGGGAAGCATTCTGGCACGGAGATACGTTCAAAACCCTAAGAGGGCATACGTCGGAAGTTGTTGTGATACAATTTCATGTGTGTTCGCTTAAGCCCACCAAAAGTAAAGACATATAAAAAGGATATAGGCACAAATTAACACGAATTAACGCAGATAAAAGGATATAAACAGCGTGAGATAACCAAGAAGATAATTGGTGCTGCCTACAAAGTGCATAACACATTTAGTTCTGGTTTTTTGGAAAGGGCTTTTTGGTAGGATAGTGGTTGAGTTTAGTATAGAACCAAGACACTTTTATATGCACAAAAGTCATAAGTAAAGAAGTGTCCAAAAGGAAGAAAGAATTATTAATCCTGAAACGTAAGAAAGCGAAAGAGCTGCACGAGCAAGGCTGGAGTAACCGCAAAATAGCACGTCATTTACTGGCAAGCAAAGACAGTGTAGGAAAATGGGTGCAGATGGATGAAAAAGAATTATCTATCGATAACAGGGGCTGGAAAAAGGGAAAATCACGAAAATACACGCCAGAGACAAAACAGCAAATTATAAAAATACGAAAGGACTTAGAGAAAGAAGACAGCTATTTTATCGGTTCAAAAGTTGTCAAGGAAAATTACGAAAACCAGACGGGAAAGCGGATCTCAAAATCCTTTGTAGACTGCGTATTGAAAGAGGCGGGACTGGTGAAAAGCCCGGTAAAGAAGAAAAAAGGACGGAGCAAATACATGAAATATCCTGAATATACCCTGACCAAATTGGGCAAAAGCATAATGTGCATTGATTTCATAGGCCCAAAGTACCTAAAAGGCTCAGACAACCGAATTAATTTCCTCTCCTGTAAATACGTTCGTCCGGAAAAGCAGGGGATATTAAAGAGAATTGAGGGTCAGACTGCGGAACAGACGATAAAGACGTTGAAAGAAATCTGGCAGACGCATCCGATCCCGGAGATATTGAAAATAGATAACGATTCGGCTTTTGGGGCTAATTCACCGCACGAGAAGAACATGGGGAAACTCACGTTTTTTCTGCTCAATTTAGGCGTTTCCCCTTTGTACATAGCGCAGCGAAGCCCGTGGAATAATGGACAGGTGGAAGGTTTTAACAGCGTCTTTTCAAAGAAATTCTGGAATAAACTGCAATTCAGCGATGAACAGGAAAATGACGTCAAAATTGTGGATTTTAACATAGCTTATGAGAAATATTCTCAATTAATCTCAAACAATCCAGAGATCAGCGAGAAGGACATTAAGTATACGGGGGATTTTAAAGGGCAGAATCTGGAAAATAAGGTGGTTAAAGACGTCAAAGCACATAAAATCTATTTTTTACGGATTGTAAGGCGAAAGAGCGTTAAAGGTAGTGATAAGGAATACGGGTTCATTGACATTTTAAATCATGAGATAAAATTGCCAAAAGACATGATCAATTTGTTTGTATTTTGTGTTTTGGACATTAAAACAAGGAATCTCACAATCAATATTGAACTGGATGATGGGTCTTTGAAAGAGATTAAAACAATGGAGTTTATAATCAAAAATGTTATATATGATTAGGTATAATCAAATAAAAATGTGGTATGACAAAATGTCCTACTTTTATCTGAAACATAACCGCTAAACATCCATGAAAAACTCCTAAGGGATCTCACCCAAACGGCGTGTTTGCATCGGTACACTGCATGCGTAGAGCCTTTATTTCCTATTTCCTTAGGCCTTCATACCTCCTGCAGGCACTTCCATCATATTTGCCCATTTTTTACTTTCGCCTTCAAGCTTTTTAAGTTTTTTGGTTTTAAACGCATCGGTGCTAAATCGATATCCCTCTTTTCGGTTGATCATATGATACAATTGCCACTGTGATTTCTCTTGCTATTGCCACTATTGCCTTTCCATCTCCTCGTCGTTCCTTGATTCTTTGATACTTTGTTCTGTAATGATCGTCCCACCGAACTGCAGATCGAGCTGCGTGTACCAGAGCCCACCTCACCCTCGGTGACCCTTCTTTTGTTATTCTGCCGTTGTAGTTCGTATTCGCACTCTGATGAACCCTTGGCGCCAAACCTAACCAACTGACAAGCTTGTTTGCACTTGAAAACCTGCTGAAATCGCCTATCTCGCTTGTTAGTAGCAGTGCTGTGTAGTAATTCCCTCCAGGAATACCCATGAGTAGTTTTACGTCTTCACTCTCTGCCGATTCTTTTGCTATTCTCGTTTCCACTTCTTTTATCAAACCCTTCAAGGTCTCAACATGCCGTAGCTCCGCATCAAAGATGAACCGATCCAATTCGGTTAGCTTACAGCTTATGCCCCTCAACCACATCATTCCTGCCTTTCCAAACATGTCCGTACCCGTGAATTCTAATTCGTACTTGTCTAGAATCGCGTGTATCCGGTTCTTTACTCTTGTCATATCTCTCGTTATGGTTATCCTGTGTCTTACCAGACTCCTCAATTCCCTTACTGACTCCGGCGGGACATAACAGTGGGCTATCAGTTTCGCTCTCAGCAGGTCTGCCAGTGTGCTGGCGTCTACTTTATTATTCTTCAGCTTCGCCTCGGCTATCGCCTTTGTCTTCTTCGGATTGGCTAATACTATAGTGTAGGCTATAAATAATAGGACAATAACATGATTTTATGGAGTTAAAAGATATTGATTTAAAAGAGTTAGAAAAGCGATACAAAAGAGAGAAGGAGGGGAAGATAAAAGAACGACTGCATTACCTTCTTTTGT
>JAPWVK010000219.1 GCA_029241965.1 Candidatus Methanophagales archaeon | reverse complement strand
TTATGGTGCGATTAGACTGCGGAAACGTGACAACCCCTACACTAGTAAGAGAGAACGGGTGATGGACATCATAAAAATAAGAAATACAAAAATACCTCTTGATTATCTGCTGTTCGATATAACAGATAACGGCATAGAACTCATCACAAAATCAGAGGATTAAAATAGGAGTAATATAGATAGACGCATATTTAACTAATCAGCACCAAGCAGAATAGAAGGAGATGAACGAAAAGAAATGAACTCCGAAGAACTTCACGAACTCGCATCAAAGTACATGCCTGGAGGGGTTAGCAGTCCTGTTCGTGCATATAAGCCGTATCCGTTCTTTACCAGTCGTGCGAAAGGCTCGCGGATATATGACGTTGACGGTAAAGACTACATTGACTACTGCTTAGCGTATGGCCCGCTTGTTCTCGGGCACGCGAACGAAGAAGTGAAAGCTGCGGTGATAGAACAACTTGAACACGGCTGGCTCTACGGCACACCACATGAGAAAGAGATAACGCTTGCGAAGCGGGTAATAGCGCATTATCCTTCGATTGAGATGGTCCGGTTTGTTAACACCGGCAGCGAAGCAACGATGGCCGGGATAAGGCTTGCGAGAGGCTTCACGGGACGTAATAAAATAATAAAAATTGAGGGCGGGTTTCATGGTGCCCATGACGGCGTTCTGGTAAAAGCGGGTTCGGGTGCCACCACACTGGGTATTCCCGACTCGCAGGGCGTGCCAGAGGATTTAGTGCGGAACACGCTTCAAATTCCGTTTAATGATGCCGGGCTACTTAATGATGTGCTGGAGAAGAATCACGGTGAGGTCGCGGCGGTGATAATAGAGCCGGTGATGGGCAATGTGGGTCCGATACCGCCGGAAGATAACTATTTGAACGAAGTGCGGCGAATAACAACGGAACAAGATGTTTTACTCATCTTTGATGAGGTAATTACCGGTTTCCGGCTCGCTTTGGGTGGTGCACAGGAATTTTACGGTGTGACTCCTGATTTAACTATCCTGGGTAAGATAGTCGGTGGCGGGTTCCCTATTGGTACGTTTGGCGGTAGAAGAGAGATTATGGAGTTGGTTGCACCCTCAGGCGGGGTATATCAAGCAGGGACGTTTAGCGGTAATCCTGTTTCTGTTACTGCGGGTGCGAAGACGATAGAGATATTAGAGCGAGAAGGAGTACCCCAGAAGATAAACGAAGTTGGTGACAGGATACGGGCTGCTTTACGCGATATAATACGTGATTCCGGATTCGAGGGCTATGTCGCGGGTGTGGGCTCGATGTTTAAGGTGTTCTTCAGTCCCGGCGGTGCGAAAGTAAAGAACTATGCTGACGCTTTGAGTTGCGATAAAGTCGGATATTTGGGCTTTTTCCATCGGATGCTTTCCGCGGGTGTGTTCTTGCCGCCTTCGCAGTTTGAGACGAATTTTGTTAGTTTCGCACATTCCGAAGCGGATATAGAACGGACGTTAGAGGCGTATAAGGTGAATCTTGAGTGGGTTGCTCAGAATTCATAAAATGTGGAAAGCAACATTTAGTGTATTGCATCTGCTAAAATCAGGATACTGTGATTTTTCTATTATCGCAAACTTTTTATATACTCGCGACACTTGTAAAAATTGTTTATTCGATAAAGTTCTGGTCGAAACTCCAGCCTTTTGTGGTCGGATGTTTTTGACCAAACTTTTTGGTTTAAAAAATTGGGAGGGGAAAAAGGGTGAAATGAAAAGCGAAAAAAAGGTGAAATTAGGGAAGGCTTTGATATTTGCAGTCATATTTGTAATGTTGGCGCTCATAAGCGTAGGTATTGGAATCGCATCTGCGACAACAATTTACGTGCCTGATGATTACGCAAAGATTCAATGGACTGTGGATAATGCATCTGCGGTGGATACGATTAATGTTATGGGTGGAACGAATGAAAACGAAGAAAATGCTTCTTTGCACCTATATGAGCAAATGGATAAATATAAAAGTGGAACGAAGTTGAGATTGATTGAAAGCTATGTAGGCACTGTTACTCATCCTACGACCTATACAGCTTGGGTCTACGATAATGACCTGGCGATATTGGCATTAGCAGACCGAGGCACCGCTGAGGATAAAGAGCGGGCAGAGATTCTCTGTGATGCCTTGGTATGGTGTCAGAATCATGACCAAGATTTTAGCGATGGTAGAGTCCGAGATGGCTATTGGGCGACCGATATTAAGGATCTATCTGGTAAAAATTCTGCCATTAAAAGCCCCGGGTCTGGTACAGGTAACATGGCATGGACGATCATCGCTTTGCTTCATTATTATGAGGTTTCAAATGATACAACATATTTAAATGCTTCCAAACGCTTGGGCAACTGGATATTCAAAGAATGCTATAATGATAATGGTGCCGGGGGATATACTGGTGGCTATGAAGACAAGAATTTTGATTGGGAACTAGAAAAGATTACATGGAAATCAACCGAACACAATATTGACGCTTATGTTGCCTTCTTGAAGCTCTACAATGTAACTGGAAATACCACATGGTTAGATAGAGCAATTCATGCGAATAAGTTTGTTAAAGCAATGTGGAATGAAAGGGAAGGGCATTTCTGGACTGGGACGCTGAATGACGGAGTAACACTAAACGAAGGACTTTTACCAGAAGATGTTAATACCTGGGGATTGATGGCTTTGGGCAATCCGAACAAATATGGTGGAGGAATCCGATGGGTTGAAAAGAATTGTAAAGTGGATTCAAGAGATTGTGGATGCAATGGGCGCAGATTCAAAGGATTTGATTGTGATGATGATAAAGATGGGATCTGGTTTGAGGGAACTGCGCATATGTGTATAGCTTATCAGATTATGAATGAAACCGATAATTCAAGTAAATACATATCAGAACTCCGCAGCGCTCAAACATGTGCAAATAACAGTAACGGTAAAGGAATAGTGGCAACTTGCCATGATGGTGTTACATGTTGTCATTGGGAATTTCCGAATGCACTACACATTGGTGCCACTTCATGGTATATGTTCGCAGAACGAAAACTTAATCCGTTTTGGGGAATAAATACAAGCGATCGAATTCTAATTATGTGGTATGTGGATGATGATGGAGGGGCTGATTTCACGAGTATTCAGGATGCGGTGGATACGGCGAATGATGGAGATATAATTATCGTGAATAGTGGCAAATACACAGAAAACGTGAATGTGACAAAACAGCTCATTTTAATGGGTGTGGACACAGGCAGCGGTAAATCTATCGTGGACGCAGGTGGCAATGGTAGTGCAATTATGCTTTCTGCTGATGGAATTACGCTTGACGGATTCACGGTAACAAACTCTGGAAGTTCGCGGGAAGATGCAGATGCAGGAATTAGGGTAACCTCAAATAACAACATTATTACAGGCAATAATGTCAGCAACAACAACGGGTCCGGCATCTACCTCAACTCTTCCTGCGGCAATAACATTACAGGCAATACATTTGTAAATGATGGTCTCTTTGTTACTAATAATTCATACCAAAATACTGTGGAAAACAATATAGTAAATGGTAAGCCTCTTATTTATCTTGAACAGGCATCCGATTTCGAAGTTACTGCTGCTGGGCAGGTTATACTTGTTAATTGCACTAATATCACAGTGGGCAATCTGGATTTATCTAATACATGCGTTGGTGTAGAACTTTTGGGGACAGAAGATAGTATAATCTCAAACAATACCCTCAGCAACAACAGAGTAGGCATCTGCCTCGGGTATTCCTGCAACAACAATAACATTACAGGCAACACAGCCAGCAATAATCTCATTCACGGCATCGTCCTCGAGAATTCCAGCAACAGCAATAACATTATAGGCAACAGCGCCAACAATAACTACGGTGGTGGCATCGTCATCATGGATTCCTGCAACAACAATAACATTACAGGCAACACAGCCAGCTATAACTGGGCAGGCATTGTCCTCCTGTATTCCTGCAACAACAATAACATTATAGGTAACAATGCCAGTTACAACAACTGTGGCGGCATTGTCCTCGGGTATTCCTGCAACAACAATAACATTATAGGTAACAATGCCAGCTACAACAACTGTAAAGGCATCGAATTCACCGATTCCAACAACAATAATATTACAGGCAACAATGTCGGCTACAACAATTACGGCATCTACCTCCAGTCTTCCAGCAACAACAAAATCTATCTCAACAACTTTATAAATAACACTAATAATGCTTATTCTTTCGATCCTTTTCCCGTGTTTAACCTTCCAACCAACATCTGGAACTCAACAGAACAAATAACTTCTTCCTCTTCAACCAACATCTGGAACTCAGCAGAACAAATAACTTATACTCACGACGGTAACACTTACACAAACTACGTAGGCAATTACTGGAGCGATTACAAAGCAAAATATCCATATGCTGAAGAGATAGACGGGTGTGGAATTTTGGATACGCCTTATAGTATAGATTCCGACAATGACAATTATCCACTGATGAAACCTTGCGAGAACTACTTAGCACATGCACCGTTCATCTTCGACACAGGTCAAGGCACTTACCCGAGCATAATGGGCACGCACACCGGCACAATCAAACCTTCATCTAACATCAACGTCAGCAAATTGTACACCTACCCGTGCGCGGGAACTGGTGGACACACCGAGTCTATCGAATTAGAGGAAAACGGCACTTTAATAGCAAACGGAACATGGGACGGATACCTGGACGAGGACTGGCATAACATAACCCTGCATAACGTAACAGATGGTACTCATTATGTCACGCTATTGCAAGATCATGAATACTACTACACTATTCGCACTGGCTCTTATCCACAGATATTACATGCAGCCAGTAAAGAAGTAACAGGAGGAACAATCACTTGCACTTCGTTCGTAGATGCAAACG
>JAPWVK010000218.1 GCA_029241965.1 Candidatus Methanophagales archaeon | reverse complement strand
TTATGACACCTACACATATATAAACTTCACCGTTGAAAAATATCGCAAATAATGAGTCTAATAGCACCAATATTGTATAAGAATGGATTTTTAGCGCGCATTCGATGATGTGTAGGTGGCACATCTAATTCTGTTCAGGTTTAGAACATATCGTGTTTTTGCAATTTTCTTGCCTATGTTCTCATGCTGCTTACACCTTTCACACAAATTCTCTGCGGATTCCATGCCGCAAACGGCACATACCTGGTCGTTAACTTTACCTTTAGGTTTAAAGAAATCAATTGAAAGATCGTTTACAAATTTTTGCCTTTTTGATCTGTTTGTTTCAACTAATAATCTCTCTTTTAACGCACTAAAGTCTCCAAAATCGTTGGAAGATGCTTCAATCCAATCTAAAGCAAGAGCTAGAGTACCATCAAATTCATTTAATAACCGTGTATTCACATCTTTTTTAGTCTCTTTTAGGTCTGCAATAACATTCTCATTACATGGAGCTAAAATAGTAAGTGGCCACCACCACACCACAGTAAGTTTGTCTGTGGTAGCTGCAATCTTGATATAATGTGTGTAGCGATTGCATCATTTAGCAAGTTTAGATAAAATGACCTGCCACGAACTCGCTTTGCCATTCCTTTTCTTGCCTCTTCTGGTGAAGATATTGAATATATAAAATTCTGTATTCCAGAAATATCACCGCCAATAAGGAGAAATTTGGTAGCATTTAAAGCGTTCTCTTCCTCATTGCTTAATTCTTCCTTTCTCCAACTTTTTGCTATACCACCGATTAAATTATCAAGATACTCCACATCGGTGTTATACAGACACGCTGCAATCGCACATGTCGTCTTCAAATGGTCGAACAATGAAACATCTGGAACGTCTTTCCAGACAGCCGATGGCACACACCACGTATATTTCTGCAACAGGTGGTATAACGTATTGAAATAAGCATCAAAATCCGTTATCGCCTTTATGCTTTCCACTTCTTTTACAAAATCTTTCCATAAACCATCATAATCTGCCTTTAGCCAATCCTCTCCTCCTCTTCCATCTAACGGCTTTGGAAATATAACATCTTTCTCCAATTCCAACTTATGTACCGGATAATACTGTGCAGAAGCAGGCTTGCCTTTACCAATGTCAATCTCCGAAAAAATAGACTTCAGCGGTGTCGTTTTCCGTTTGCCTTTATCTTCATCCTCTTCTAATCCTCTCCGCTCACCTGAAGATAGCCAATCCGCACATACTATTACCTTTAAAGCTCTATACTCCTCTGCCCTATACGCAGGCGAGTTATGATGCAAAGAAACTAAACTTGCAGCCTCTTGCCACTGCTCTGGCACATGCTCCACGATAAACCTGCGACTCAACTCTGCATGTTTTCCTCTTTCGCCTGCACCCTGCCAGAACTTACCAACATCATGCAACAACGCCGCAAGTTGGGTTATCTTCTCTTCCATTTGAACTTGGCCAATCATTACTCCTGTGTTATTAATCCTACACACGCTCTCAGTATATAATACTTTCGGTTGCCCTCTTCAAGACCACTCACCCGCAAGCTACATCCTCTTATACCACTTAACCACCCTGAAAATAACAAAAACGACAACAAAAGTAAACGCCACATACACAATCCTCATTTTTGTATCTGTTCCCTTGTTATCATTCTGTATCCCCGCTATTGAAGCATCCCAGTCATGAAAAAATACCTGTTCGTAATAACCCGCTATATCCGCGTTCTCTACAATAACACCAGCTTCGCGGTTATAAACAGAATTCGCATTCCAGTTCAACGAACAAATAAGCACCTTCTCACCATCCACAATCAACCCTTTATTATGCACTTTTGCCAACCCTAACGAGTCCAGATCAGCTAATCTCGCTTCCAAGCTCAAATTATCTACACTCGCCAGTTCGTTCAGCCACGAAACGACCTCGTCATTATTATTCTCACCCTCTAAATATTTAGAATCCAACAGCACTTTCACCTCACAACCTCTTCGTGCTGCCGATATGATAGCAGCAATGAATGGACTGACGGCTTCACCCCAAACCAGCCTTGCTGAGAACTGCTGTACGTGAACACACTCCTGCGCGCTGCTTATCATACCCAATATTGTATCGTCACTCAAAGCAGAGTCGGGCGCTAAAACGGGAATTACAGTAAAATCGCAGTTAATAGAGAGCGGTTCGAAGACAGGCACATAAGAGCCGTGAGGTATCCCACGAGCCAGGATACAACTGCCTCTCTCTGCCTCTGTTGAAAAATCATTACCACGCCGGAAATCTTCTGCAAATACCTCTTTGAAATAACTCGCTATTTCGCTGTCCCGTAATACGATGCCCCAGCCACGGTTTCCAAATGTGTTATCACAGGGCACACCCGTGGATTTCCAGTTTTCTGACATTAATATCGTAGTTTTGTCGTCTATGATTGCGTACTTAGCATGGTTTATAAATGGATCATCAGAGAACCGAACTTTTCCACCTCGCTCTTTTATTTTCTCTGCAATGCACAACTCGTCACCGCTAATTCCGCCAATTGGACTGCCTTCAAGAAGCAACTGCACTTTCACACCACGGCTTAAAGCATCTAAAACGAGTTCCAGGAGCTTTGGATTCGCAAACTCGTACAGATTGACGCATAACGAAGCAGACGCATTCTCTATCTCCTGCTGCAAGACAGCGAAACTGTTGTCGGGCGAGACGAAAGCGGTAACTATAGTAGAGGTAGAAAACGTTTCAGGCGCGTGATAAGAAGCGTCAAAGTATATAAGGACCCAATCATTTGCGGTATCGGTATCTTCGTTTCCTTTTCGTTTTAGTATCATACCTTCTCGTGGCTTCTTCAATGGCTTACCGCGCCAGCCTGCACCTTTGTATGACGAACCCCCGTATATTACGGCATCAACTATTCTTCCGTGTTCATCTTGCAGAATCACTTCATCGCCACTGTTACGCAGAACAAATGCTTTTCCTGCTTGTTGCATATTGCCGACCTCAGGATCAGAGTCTAAGCCGTATTCGAAGGCAGGATGAATAGTTACGCTACTCCTTTGCTCTACAAATGCCGATGCGTTTCTCGTAACGTATAAAGTGTCACCTGGTGCAATACGGAACTGCGGGAAGGTAATTTTCCCTTCGTTATCTGTTAAGCTCCAGCCTTCGAGGTTTACCGAACGCGCGCAAGGATTGGTGATCGCAACGTATTCGTCCTGCTCTTGTTCTGTGTTTGGATAGAGTTCGGTTATTATCAAACTGGACGAAGAGGAATAGGCAACGGCTGTTATAGTAAACGAGAATAGAAATAAAGAACCGAATACAAGCGCTAGTGCAAGGTATAATTTGATGGTGGGTCCTCTCATTTATCTTTCAGGTATATAATTATATGCTGGCTACATATAACTGATTGTTTCGTGGACTTTCTGCAACTGAAAAGCGATAGTACTCGCTGGCAATTGTGGATACTCTTTAACGAGGCATTAGAAACAGCCGAATCAGACTTTGGCGACTATTTGCCTAACTAAAAGATTATGAAGAACAACTGGCACACGGTGAAATCAAATGGTAACTATTTCCTCCCCTCATAGACATTATTTCTCAATTATTTTATTGCAGATAACGTAAAATATTTCTTTGGTAAAACTTTCTTTTTGAAAGAAATGTTTTTTATAGGCTGTTTTATTTAGAATGAAGAGATTATAATCAATCATAAAGTGGTAAAATGGTGCAAAACCAGAAAGTTAAAGTTTCTGACTTAACGCAATATGGGATATGCCCCCGACTGGTGTATTTCCATGCACGCGAGCAAACAGAAATAGCAAGCGGCAAAGAGCGAAGCATGATTGAGCGTATCCTCCTGAAGGAGTTAGCGTTCAATCTGCATAAAATACGTGAGGATCTAAAGAAAGGTGAAGATCCAAAAGAAGATGCAAAGAGCATTATTAAAGATATAGCGGATGACGTGGAATGTATATACAAGAAGGAACTGAGTGAGGTGGCAGAAGACGTCTTAGATGACGTGAAACGCGAATTTGTAACCCGTATGACGGAAGATGAAGAATGGTTTCGAAAATTACGAGCAGGAAACGAGCTGTTAGAGTTGGAGGAAGTCCATGGCTATGATAGAGAGCACACGATGGTATCGGAAAAGTTGAGCTTGAGTGGCAGTGTGGACAAGTTTATAAGTACGGACGACGAGGTCATGCCCTGCATGATAAAAACGGGTAAATGTCCGGAATATGGAGTGTGGAGAAGCGATAGGGTGCAGTTGGCTGCGTATGCACTGCTCATCGAAGAAAAGTCCAAGACGACAGTACAAAGAGGGTTTGTAGAATACATAAGAACTGCGGAATTCCGTGAATCACCGATAAGAAGGAAAGATCGTGCACGGGTTTTACAGACATTAAAGCACGTGAAACGCATAAAGAATGGTGCGTTCCCGGAAAAAGGTGTGAATGCACCTTGCGATAATTGTGCCTTTGTGGATCGGTGTGACACGAGAAAGACGCTTCTTTCTGTGCTGTTTAGAAAATAGGCACAGTCTAAAAACCCAAAGATTCATCACTGCGGAGACCGCCGAGGGCGTAGAGTTTAAGACCGTTCCAATCCATGTTTGGGGCTTCTGATGCCTCTGCGTTCTCCGCGCACTCTGCGGTAAAGCTTGAGGTTATAGTGCTTTTACTGGAAAATTCGACAGTGCCCTGAAATAAAGTTAATTACACTTCCGAATATCCTTTTATTCCGCCTCAAAATACGTTTTTATCCTGTTCACACATTCTTCCAAGCCCATTTTCTCCTGCTCTCCAGTATCAAGATTTCTTAAAGTTAATTTCCCGTCTCTAATCTCATTTTTACCGACAAGCACGGCAAACGAAGCGTGAATGGAATTGGCATAAGACAACTGAGCGCTTATGCTTCTGCTCATCACATCCATATAAGTGGGAAAGTGCTCTCTCAGCTTGGCTGTTATTTTTATCGCTTCTTTGATTATATCTCGGTCTGTGTCCCTTATCGGCACTACTACCACCTTCATACTCTTCAAATCTTTAGTTTCTATGGAAAATATCTCTGCCAATCGGTCAAAACCGATAGCAAACCCGGTAGAAGGCGTGTCCGCACCACCGAACAAAGCAGCCAGCCGATATGAACCGCCACCGCATACTTGATTCTGCGCTCCTAATTTGCCTCCCGTTTCGTATATCTCAAACACCATTCCGGTGTAATAATCCAGACCACGTGCTATTCCCAAGTTTAATGTATAAGTAACGCCGTAATAATCGAGTAGTTCCAACAGCAGCTCCAATTCATTCATCGCATCGCTGTCAGAAGCAATTATTTTACGGTTCCGTGCCGCCGTTAAAGCGTCTTTACCTTTTAACTCTATCAGGCATATTAAATCATCAATCCGTTGCGGTTCCGTGCCTATATCACTCATAAACTTGATTACTGCTTCTCGTTCCCCTTTGTCTATCAACCGCATCACGTTGTTTATCTGGTCATCTTCCACATTTGCGGCACGTAATACCTCTTTTACCAGACCTACGTGACCCACGTGCAGCTCTGTCGTTACGCCTAACGAGTCCATGATATAATATGCAAGTGCAATTACCTCTGCCTGCGCTTCCGGACGGTCCGACCCGATTATCTCGGTGCCAAACTGCCAGAACTCGCGGTAACGTGCCTTCTGGGGCTCCTCGTATCTGAAGCAATTGCCGAAGTAATAGACCTTTGTAGGTTTCGGCGCCATCTTCAGTTCGTTCACGTACATCCGTATCACCGGTGCGGTCAGCTCAGGTCGCAGCGCTAAATGCCGGCCACCTTTATCCTTGAATTCGTACATCTCTTTCAGGATGCCCTCGCCTGATTTGAGCGTGAAGAGTTCTGCGAGTTCAAAAGTGGGTGTTCGTATCTCTTCATAGCTCCAGCTCGCGGCTATCGCTCGTATCTTTCCCTCTATTAGCCTTCTCTTTTCCATTTCGGCTGGCAAGAAATCTCTTGTGCCGCGTGCTCTTTCTATGCGCATTCGTTTACCCCTTCATTTCAGGTTTTGAGCGGAATTATCTTGCAAATGGGTTCAAAAAATGGTGTAGCAAGCCGAACAAAGCCCTTTTGTTTTTATCGCTCTTCTCCTCTCTAAAGATTTCTATACAGCCTTTTATAATTCCTTTGTCGGCCTTCTCGTCTAGTATATCAGAAATAAGTAACCTTATCACCGGATCATCTGTTTCTGGGAATTTATTTGCACTAAGTTCTTGCCGTACGGGATATCTCAAGTGTTCTGTTATAGAACATAGAACATCCAATTCGTTCCTAAAAGCATTAAGAATTTTTTCAAAGTCTTTAATTGTTAATTCTGGGCCCAGTATAAAACTAGCAACTCTAGTTCCATCCATTATAATAGTCCCACTCATAGCAAACAATTTGCTCTCTTCTGGCAAATCACTATTTTTAATCGCTCCAAGGTACTTCACAAAATTAATATCTCTCAGTGATATCTCAAAGTAAGCAAGGTCAGAGTTAGGTTTTATAGCAAGAATAGCAAGGGCGTCTTCATCTTTATTTTCGAATACAGCTTTAGGATATGGAAAAAATATTACTGCTGAGGGAGAGAGACCATGCCGTTTTATTTGTGTGGCGACTTCCCTGATTTTGCAGTCATTATCTCCTACTAATTCATCTAATCCAATTAAAGAAAGGTTGCTACGGCTGTAATGAGTAAATAAGGAATATTTTCTGAAGTTAAGCGATTCTCTTAACTTATCAGGAAAGCTTATATCCTTAGCTGATAAGTTCTCAAATGTTAATACACCCTTTAAAAATGTAATAAAATCATCATCTTCTAGTAGATTATTTAAGATACCATTAACTTTTTTGGTGCTTAGTGCAGATGCCACGGCTCTTCTAACATCCACGCTCTTTGATTTTATAAGCTTTTGTAATACAGGTAACGCCTCTTCAACCTCTATCAATCTTAGAAGCGCCACAGCTCGTTCATTTTCATTTTTTGCAAGCTCTTTTATTCTTTCAGAAATTACCCTCTCTTTGTCACTGCTTAAAAGCTCTTCTATTACATTACTAATTAAACTCTTAAGTTCCTCATAATCTGTATTGAAATATTCGTTAAACAAGTCATCTATTATCCTATTCTCAACACCCGGCTCTATTTTAACATCATCGCTGAGAATATACCCTGCTAAAATTAAAGGTCTCTTTGCCTCTTCAAAATCATCTCCAACGTTTAATATAGCCTTAACGAATTCCGTAGCTTCATATCTGCCACGTTTTGCTGCACTACCAAGATCTGCGGCACCTAATCTCACTATTTCAATCCATCTCGAATCGAAAACATATTTGTTTAAATCAATCTGCCCCTTCTTCCACTTATCCACGAGTTCTAAAGCCGCAAAGTATTCCTGGAAAGAAAGATGAAAGAATCCGTAAAGCGACTTCCCTTCTTCTTTCCCTTTTTCCAGGAACAAGCCGCTCTCTTCCTCTAAGTATTTCTTTATTTCTTTAGCTTCCTTTCTTGCACTTCGCTTATCAATCCCTTGCTCATTAATCATGACGTTTATCATCTTCTCCATAAAAGTATCTTCGTCAATCAATCCTCGTGGGCTTATAGCATGTATATCAAACGCAACAGGGCTGAGAATTTCAATGAGCGCATCCTTGTCCTTTAAGTAATCCTCGCTTGGAATCCTTTGCAAAATCCATGAGTCAAGCATTGTTTCTGCACAAACCTGGTAAAGCTCAACTCTTTTGTTCGGTAATTTCTTACCTCGGTAGTGTATCAATGCTATTATCGTCATTAACATCGGATTCGTAGCAAGCCGCTCTATACTTTTGTTTCTAAATATAGCTACAATTAATTCCTTAGCATTCTTTTCAGCTTCTTTAAACTCTTTGTCACTCTCGTCTGCAATAGCCCGGTACCATCTCTTCGCAAAATGTTCTATATCCTCTCTTTCAAACGGCTGAATTATGAAATGGTCAAAACCTGCAAGCCTTGCACTCTCGTAGCCAATGAGCCTGCTTGTAACGACATATTTATTATTTAAAAAGTTTGTTAGAAACTTCCTTATCTCATCAGAAACTTTTATCCTATGTGCCGCATCTATGACCTCATCCAATCCATCCAGCAGAATCAACGCCTTTCCATTCTCTATCGCCCATTTAAACAGGTTTTTGTATTTGGAATCAGACTTAACCACGAACGAATAAAGGTCACTGAACTGTGACATCCTTTCTGAATAATCCGCAATCCTCACGTATATTGGAATATAGCTTCTCTTTTCGTATGCAAATCTTTTAAGTAACGTAGTTTTACCAGAACCAGGGTCTCCAAGTATTACACATCTATCGTATCCCAGCAAATCATCCATGCCAATTATCTTCGCACCACTTTTTCCAGGCCCTATTTCTCCATCTCTTGTTTCACCATAATCTATTTTAACTTCATCCACAAATTTTAGAGGTATGAAAATGTCGTCGAGAGGAATCTTTACTATTTCTTTCCTGCCTATCCGTGGAGAAAACCCCTTAAGGTCTAAATACCCGTATCTCTTCTCAATACTCTCAAAATATTCATTCATTAATTTTTCCGGATCTTCTCCAACAAGGTATTTCTTTAATGCTTCTGTGTTCTCAGCAATTCTATCCAAATCCCTAATTTTTCGGATTTCTATTATTATTCCTCTAAAATCATCCTGTAACCGCAATTCCTTTTCAAAATCTCTCACGAAATCATCCATGTCGGAAATCTCATAATTTCCCGCTAAATCTTTAATCTTCTCGAAATCACCAATGAGTACATATTTTAAGAGATCCTCAGCAAAATCTCTATTACTCAAAGCTTCTTTTAGCTCGGGTGAAATTTCACGGGTGTTTTCAATAGCACTTTTAAACGCTTGAATTAAAGCTCTCTTTCTCTTCCTTTTATCGGGGCTAAAAATACTCTTAAGCCTTTCTGCCGCACTATCTCCGAGTGTCTGAACTATAATATCCTCTAATACGTCTGCAAAAAGTTCTGCAAGTTGTTCTTCAATGCCCATTCTAAAATACTTTTAAGCAATACTTCCTTATTAAACATAAGCTAATTTCAGAGATATATGAGAATGACTTTGATTCTTGTTTTCGGGGCAAAAAAGAGACTGAAAATGGAAGGTGCGTTATCAGTGATAAAGGCGCTGTTGATTAAAACGGATGTAAAAAACATTATGGAAGGCGGAGAAGCGGCATTCAAAATAAGAGCAGAAAAATATGGGGGTGTCTAATGGACAAATTAGAACTTCAAGAGAGAATAAAAAAAGGTGAAAATTTACATACCGAGTTCAAGGAAAGTTTACCGGATAATGAAACTATTGCAAAGGCTATCGTCGGTTTTGCCAATGCAGATGGTGGGCAATTAGTAATCGGCATTAGCAAATCAGGCGATATTGAGGGGGTTGGAAATTTAGATGAGGCGATAAGAAAGATAGATGATGTTGCTTTTCATCGCTGCGAACCCTCAGTAAGTATCCTTACGGAAACAGTAGATATTGATGGGGCGATTATTTTAGTTGTCCGTATCCCAAAAGGGGAACAAAGGCCTTATCGGATGGGAAGCGGTCTTTATTATATCAGGTCAGGAAATAGATGTAGACCAGCATCATGGGAAGAAGTTAGAAGACTGTATCAAACAAGTGAAAGCATTTATTATGATGAAATTCCTATCTCTAAAGCCACGCTTGGTAGCCTTGACATAGACTACTTTAGAACGTTTCTGAAAAAGTATTTAGCTATTTCTCCGGAAGAAAGTTTAATTGAAAGTTATCTTGAAAATCTTAAACTTATTACACCTAATAAAAAGCCCACACTTGCTGGAATACTATTTTTTGGAGAAAATCCTCAACGATTTATTCCATATGCAAAGATTATAGCCGCTTATATTCCGGGTACGGACATTTCCATCCCCCCAGCGGATAAAAAAGATTTAGATGGTAAAATTTTAGATGTACTTGAGAACACATCAAGATTCTTAGGGTTGTATATAAGGGAAGAGCACAGAATAAAAGGTTTTGAACCGGAATTATATCCTGAAATACCTATGGCTGTTTTAAGAGAGGGTGTTGTAAATGCTATTGTTCATAGGGATTATACAATTAATGCTCCAATAAGATTATTCATATTTAAGGATAGAATAGAAATCAGAACGCCAGGGAAGTTACCTAATACTGTTACTGTAGCGAGTATGAAAATAGCGGGCTGTCATGTGCTTCGAAATCCGACCCTTTATAACCTACTTTATAAAGTTGGGATGGTAACAGACATTGGCAGTGGCGTTTATAGAATGATTAAAACGATAAAAGAGCAATTAAATAAAGACGTTGTATTAGAGCCAACCGAAACCGAGTTTATCGTATCTATTCCTCGAATTTGAAAGAACACAAAATATGAAACCAAACGAACATTTATATCCTGAACAAAGACGCACAAGCAAAGCCTACGGGGTTAACGAACTGAGAGAGGCAGTTAGCAAAGATTGAAAATGAACTTCCGACTGATTTTCGTGATGGACCTGCTCGATAGCGTGGTAGTACATGCGAAGAGAGGCGAACGCAAGAGATACGTGCCAATACATCTCTTCAGCTCGATCGTTAGCTCGTCAGACCCCGTTCAGGTTATGGAAGAGATAAGACCCGTAGAAGTTTATATCGCAGACCTGAACCGGCTTATGGGCACAGGCTCGAATAAAGAAACGCTAAAGGCGATAAGGAATAATAACAGAAAGACGAGGATAACCGTAGATTATGGTATAACGATTATGGAAGACCTGAAAGAGGCGGTTGAAGCCGAGATATGCGATAGCATTATTTTAGGAACGGAAACAGCATCTATAGACTTGATTGACGAAGTTTCCAAATGCACAAACGATATATGTGTGAGTATTGACCTCTTCAACAAGCAGGTGCTGACGAAAGATGAACGCATGAAGAAGGACCCTTTAGAGCTAATAACAAAGTTGAATACGTATCCCATACGGGACGTGATTGTACTGGAACTTGACAAAGTAGGAACGAAGAGCGGGATAGACTTTGAGTTTTTATCTCGTGCCGTTGCGGACTCGGAACATGAAATTATATGTGGCGGTGGCGTTATGAGTTGCGAAGACGTATATGAGATGGAGGAGATAGGCGTAAAAGGCGCACTGGTCGCTACTGCGGTACATGATGGGGGTATTCCGGTGTCGCTGCTTCACGATGTCTGTTAAATGGAAAGTTGAAATAGGGGTGCAATAGAAGTAGGACTATCCAGGCTCCTCACAAGAATAACTACACCTATAACAATGTCCCTTTATATATCCTCTCTAACTCATTTATATTTTTATCCACAGTATATCTTTTAACAGACTCAAAAGCACCTTCTTCCAACCCTTTTAATTCAGATGGTTCTTTTAGCAGATTCTCAAGTATTTCTTTTAACTCCGCCACATTTCCTGCTTCAAACAAAAATCCATTATATCCTTCTTCAACCAACTCGGGAATGCCTCCGATTCTACTTCCAATAACTGGTGTTCCGTTCATAAAACTTTCATAAATCACCATAGGGGAATTATCATACCAAATAGACGGAACAACCGTGACATTTGCTTCTTGATACAACTGCATAAGTTTTTTATCGGGTACAAATCCATGAAAAAAAATCCGTTTATCAGAACCCGCAAGTCTCTTGAATTCATCTTCATCCTTCCCCTTTCCAACAATATGAAGTTTAATATTCTCAGATTTCAACCATTTAAAAGCATTTATCAATAGGTGAACGCCCTTATGTCTGCTCAAACCACCAACATACAGAATATCAAGCGTTTCGTAATCCTTTTCAACCATCACATCATGCAATTCAATTGCATTAGCTACTTTCATCATTTTAACACTACCAAAAAGCCCTCGCGCTTTTAGTGTATCAAGTACAAACTGTGAAGGCGCGGTAACCAAATCTGGTTTGTTGTCCACCAAATATTTTTGCGCTTTAGCGTACAATTTACATAATATCGGTGGCTTGGTACAGATTTCACCAGAGCTATGAAGCAGATTTGCTCGTGGGCATAGTAAGGAGTAATCATGTGCTGTGAAGATCAACGGTAGATTCAAATGTTTTACCGCGCTGAATACCGAAAGCGAAATACCTTTGAAGTTATTTATATGCACAACATCTAGCATCTCATTTTTTAGTATATTTTTAACAATAAAATACGAATGAGGATTCCATAAGTCAATTATATGCCAAAATGGTTTTATTATCTCTGGTTGGTTCTGGTGGTTGTACATCGTATAAAGGTTTAAGGGATTTATCCGATAGATCTTTACACCATTTTTCGTTTCCATAAATCCTCTTCTATTCGGACTTGTTGTAATAACGATAACGTCATACCCTCTTCTCTCCAGCCCTTCCACGGTTTGTTTCCCGCTTATCTCTGCACCACCAAGTATGAACGGTGGGTAAAGATTAGATATGAAGCAGATTTTCATAGCAAATCTTCGTAAACAACCTCCGTCCGCTCAGCAACACCCTTCCATGTATATCGCTCTTCCACAAGTCTTCTCCCATTTTCTCCCATCTTTTTCGCTAAATCCTCGTTTTTAAGTATATAAATTATTGCATCTGCTAATGCTTTTGAATCTTTCGGAGGAACGATTATACCCGCGTTGTTCTTTTTCACCTCTTCTGCAACGCCAACTATTTCAGTGCTAATAACAGGTGTTCCACAGGCAAGTGCTTCAAGAAGCACGATTCCAAAACCTTCTTGCGTAGTGGAAGTAGAGGGCAACACAAAGGCATTACATTTGTTATAATATTCAACAATATTCTCATCTGGAATAAACCCGTGAAATTCAACATCGCCGTTCAAGCCAACTGAATTTGCCATATGTTGATACACACTCATCAATTCGCCTTCACCCCCGATAATCAATTTCACGTCATGTATTTCCTTTTTTACCATTTTTAAAGCATTTAATAAATAATGTAAACCTTTATATCTGTGAAATTCATCTAACAGGCTTAGAAAAAATAGCAGGTTGTTTGCACTTTTATCCACTTTAATTGGCTTAAATTTACCGACATCAACGCCATTTGGAATAACTTCTATTTTATACTCATACTTCTTCAAATAAGGTGACGACTCTAAGTAACCTGGTTGTGTGATAATAATTCTGCTTGCTTTTTTAAACACTAGTTTTAGACTTGTACGATTATAGCATTTTGCTATACTGCTTGCAATACCACTACCGGTAATATCATTGTGATAAGTCAAAACCAGTGGCTTTCTTTTAATCCTGGAAACAATCGCACTCCAATCCGCACTCCACGGAGTTGGAATATGTGTGTGAACTAAATCAAAATCTTCTCTGAAGAGTTCTAAGGGTAATTTAAGTGTGATATTCGTATTCGCAATCTTTCCGATATAATTCCGCCGTTTTACCTTAATTCCTTCCATCATCTCTTCTGGTTTTACTTTTGGCTCGTTTGCACAAACAACTGTAACTTCGTGACCGTGTTTTACCAACTCCCTGCTCAAATTATAAACATAATTCTCCACTCCGCCCACGAACGGATAAAATCGGACAGGAGTTTGCAGTATCCTCATTTTCTCACCTTCACTGTCAAATACACCGCATGTCTCTTATCAATCCGTGTCAAAAATCTTGCAATCAGGTCAGGAATGGGATAGTACCCCACTCCTACTATCTTTTCTACTCGGAATCCATAATACTCAAATAATTCCTTCAACGCCTCGTAAGTAAAGACTCGCACATGAATTTCGCCTTTGCTTCCGTGTTTCATGCCATGCTTCGGGTCAAAGGAATTACCAAGAATGGCTTCAGTGCTTATATGCGCTGGAAAAGGCTGTTTGCCAAATAACAGAGCAATCAAATTATGAAAACTTGCTAAATTTGGTGTTGAAACAATCGCATAGCCCCCCCTTTTAAGTACTCGGTAAATCTCTTTAACAAGAAGGTCAGAATTATAGAGATGTTCAATAATCTGGTTTGCCATCACCACATCAAAAGTATCACTCTCAATAGGAAAATCTTTATCCAGGTTGCTATGATAAACGTTTATCCCCTTTTCTTCTGCTCTCTTTGCTAATTCTTCCACAAATTCAATTCCGTAAACTACTCGCGAACCTATTTTATCCGCTAATTTACTTGTGAATTCTCCATCCGAACATCCACAATCGAGTAATCGCGCATGGGTATTCTCTTCTGCCATACCTAAGAGCACTTCCCTGTTTTTCTGCTCCACCTGCCGATACAGCGATAATAACCTTATATCTTCTGCACCCTCAAATTTTTCCCCTTTCTTCATTCCTCTTTGCTTATATTAGAACGATGACCATGGTCTTCTCACCTTTATATTTAATACAGTAGTTGTATCCTTAACAGATTTTTTTTTGTGCAACACAAAAGTATCTTTTCGGGTATCCCTTTTCACCCTTTCCGATTTTTGTAATATGTCTCAGAGAATATATTTATTCCTTGAGCACATCTTCCAGAATTTCTAATGCCCTATCAAAACGCCTCTTTTGTGTCCATTTTTATCTCGCATAGCGTTTAGATCAATACCAACACCAAAAACGTTACATGCTCTTCGCATTTCTGTATCCCCCCGAAAGAGCTTTCCTGGATTTTTCGCAAAATTAGGATGTCCCCTAAAGAAAGCTGGTGTGAAACTCTGTGTAACCGGAGTTTATAAATGGAGAAGCAAAAAACCGTAAGATTTTAAAGCTTTACTTTTGTATCCTCTAAGTATGGTAGGGACAAAGACAGTGAAGAGCATAGAGGAGATAAATGAGAAGATCAGGGATGGCAGTGTTTGTGTAGTGACTGCGGACAGAATGAGCGAGATAGTCGGGGAACAAGGTGCGGAAGGCGCGGCGAAGGAAGTAGATGTCGTCACCACCGGGACTTTTGGGCCCATGTGTTCCTCAGGCGTGTTCCTCAACTTCGGTCATGCAGACCCGCCGATAAAGATGCAAAAAGTTTGGCTTAATAGCGTAGAGGCGTATACCGGAATTGCTGCGGTTGATGCTTATTTGGGTGCAGCGCAATTATCAGAGGATAAAGAAGAGAGATATGGGGGAGGACATGTAATAGAGGACTTAGCGGCGGGTAAGCAGATAGAAATGAGGGCAACCGGCTATACCACTGATTGTTACCCGCGTAAAGAGATAGAAACAACCATCACACTCGATGATTTGAATCAGGCGATTATGCTAAATCCGCGGAATTCGTACCAGAGGTATGCGGCTGCGGCAAACTCATCAGAAAGGACATTATATACCTACATGGGCACGTTACTGCCAAATTACCGAAATGCGAATTATTCTGGAGCGGGCGCACTTTCGCCTCTTGTAAACGATCCGGATTTCGAGACCATAGGACCAGGCACAAGGATTTTCCTTTGCGGTTCGCAAGGGTATGTAGTAGGAATGGGGACGCAGCACGATCCGGGTAATGACTTTGGAACTTTGATGGTCACCGGTAACATGAAGGGTATGAGTGCTGAATTCATCAAGGGTGCCACCTTCTACGGATATGGCGTGACGCTGTATGTTGGTATTGGAATACCGATACCTGTACTGAACGAAGGAATAGCGAAGAAGACGGCGATAAGTGATGCTGAAATCGTTACGGAAGTGATAGATTATGGCGTTTGCCGGCGTGACCGCCCGGTACTGCGAAAAGTAACATACGAGGAGTTAAAATCAGGAATGATAGAAATAGATGGTAACGAAATGCCCACTTCGCCTCTTTCCAGTTTTTTCATGGCTGGTAAAGTAGCAGAGGAGTTGAAGAGTAGAGTGGAACGGGGTGAATTTTTACTGTCGCTCCCGGCAGAGCGATTGTCAACCGATACGGTGCTCAAGCCGATGAAACAGACGAAGGAACTGCCGCTTGTAACGGACATAATGACAAGAAAAGTGAAGCCGATAAGCGAAAGTGCGAGTATAGCAGATGCGGCGAAATTGATAATGGAGACACAGTGTACGCATATCCCCGTTGTATCGGAAGCAGAGAAACTTGTGGGTATAGTCACAGCCTGGGATATATCCACAGCAGTGGCGAAGCGCCATGAGGGAGTGTCGGAAATAATGACAAGAAACGTGATAACGGCAGATTTAGATGAGCCTCTGGAGCTTGTGATAAGGAAATTGGATAAGTATAACATATCGGCATTGCCCGTCATAGACAGAGATAGAAAGGTCATCGGGATGGTGACAAGTGATGAGATAAGCAAACTGATATGGAAAAGGAAGCGGTGGGAATGGAAACTAAGGATTTGAAAGTTGAATTGTTATGTCTGGGCGCAAGAGTCCCAGGCTTGGATAAAGGCAGGAAGGCGGGTGCGGGACCTGCTGCTGGAGGGATGTTCCTCTTTGGTGGCACAGTGGTGAACGTTCCAACGCAGAGCTGGTTCGTTTCTCAATCTCCGTATAGCGTTGATGCCGAAGATGGAAAATATGTAATCAATAGGAGTGGTGAGCGAATCACGGAAGTGCGATTCCCGCAAGCGAAATTTCAGGACTTGATGACCAAGGATGGCTTACCCTATTCTAAAATCGCACTTCTGCACGGAGCGGATTGTCTTGCTACAACTACGCTACAAACCTGCACGTACTGGAACACGCCGGAGCGGTGTAAGTTCTGTACAATCGAACTCTCGCTGAGAAGTGGCGCGACAATAGCGAAGAAGAAACCGGAGCAGCTTGCCGAAGTGGCAGCCGCCGCGAAGAAGCTTGACCATGTAACGCACGTGACGCTTACCACAGGCACAACGTCTACACCGGACAATGGTATAAATCATCTTGCGGAGGTTGCGAGAGCGATAAAAGAAGCAACGGGTTTGCCGGTACATGCACAATTCGAGCCGCCGAAGGAACTCAGCATGATAGACCGCCTTTATGATGCGGTGGATACAGTGGGAATCCATGTGGAAAGCTTTGACCGAGAGGTATTGAAAGAAATAGCACCGTGCAAGGTTGATATACCGTTTGAGCAGTACATAAAAGCATGGAAGCGAAGTGTGGACATTTTCGGCGATACGCAGGTCAGCAGTTATGTGATTGCAGGAATTGGTGAAAGTGACGAATCTATCATCAAGGGCAGTAAGTTATTGGTAGAACTTGGCGTTTATCCGTTTATCGTGCCGCTGCGTCCTATACCGGGTTCAATGCTCGAAAAGGAAAGGCCGCCAAGTCCGGATAGGATGCGACATATATATGCAGCAGTAGCGGTGATATTGCATGATAACGGAATGAGCTGGCGGAAGAACAAGGCAGGTTGTGTACGTTGCCGGGCTTGTTCGGCGTTGGCGGACTTTGAATAAAACTCTTTTTAGTAATTGTATAGCAAGGGTAAAGCCACGAGATTTCACGAGATTAGCACAAGATTTTTGGGTTAACATGGGATAAAAAAACCCAATAGTGCACTTAAGCCGGATCCTGTGTATTATCGTCTCGTGGAAATCTGTGTAATCTGTGGTTAGCTAAACAAATGCCTCTTTTGTAATTGTATAGGAGAAGTGAAAAAAAACATACAAAAAACGGTTAAGCTCTGAAAATCCCATAAAGAATAAAAGGTAATAGAAATAAAGATTAAGGTGGTGAGGGAAAGATGGTAACGAAGAAGAGGGGAAAGGATAAAGACAATGCGAGATGGCAAAGAGCGGCGATGGGCATATTAATGGCGTTGATAATGATTGGCTCGGTAGTTGCGATGATGATGCAGTTTTGAAGCATCCCGCCGATGTGTTTGAAGATGTAAGTAGTGGCGATAGGTAATGGCTCAATTTCTTGTGGTTTCAAGCTAAGCACAAAGCAAACATTTTTGGTGTTTTGAAATTGTTCAGGACATAGAAGTTAGGATTTGCTACCCTACTCTTTGTTGAGCATATCTCGATGTACATAAAGCATAACCTTCTTCCATTTTTTAGTCTTTCCTTCTAAGGGTAATTATTTTTTAAGTTTTTATAATTCAAGAATCAATGATAGTATAGCGGAAGAGGTACTGCAAAGTGATAAAAATAATTGAAGTTGTTTTTGAAAAGGGAGTGTTTAAGCCTTTGGAGCCCGTGAACTTGAAAGAAGGGGAAAAAATGGATATCTGCATAGAAGGCGAAAAAGGTGTAATAAAAAAGGTTGAAACTTCTCTAAGGGACTTTTATGACTTCTTACCTAGGGACTTCGATTTTACACAGGAAAAATTGAGAACAGATTCAAGAGCGAGATTTAAACGATTGGGCATAATTCCATGAAGATTTCTTTGGATACGAGCATCATCGTGGAGATAGAGAGGAGTAACGAGGAGATAACAGAATTTATAGAACATCTGCTGGAAAGGCATGAAATCTTTATCAGTGTTGTTGTTCTTTCTGAGATTTTTACAGGAACCTATTTAAGGGAAGATTATGAGAAGGCAACTAAAAAGGCGAAGGGGTTATTCACAAAGTTCGAAATCGTCCCTTTAAATAGAGATATAGCAGAGATAATAGGTAAATTAAATGCTTTTCTAATTGCAAATGGGTCTATAATAGAATACCAGGATGTTGCTATCGCTGCAACATTTATTTACAAAATGGGCGATTGTCTACTCACAAAGAATAATAAGCATTTTCTTCGGATTCCCGAGCTAACGGATAAAGTTCTTACTCCCGATGAAGCTAAAGTGATAATTTGAGCACTCTATTAAATTAATCTATCATGCCTTAAGATTAGAATATAAGATGAGAAGGATGAGGGGGGGGGTCTACCATGGAAAAAGTAAATCTTTTCATTATAGATGCCTGTAATGCCTTTATACGCACATTTGACGGCATTTAACGCAGTTCTTTTTTCGCACCGCAAACTATAAAAGGCATCGAAACTAAAATACATGCGGAGGTGAAAAAGCAAAAATGAATAAAAGAGAAGAAAGAGGCAAAAGTAAGAAAGCGATATTAGGCATTGCACTGGTAGCGGTTGTTTTAGCTTCGGTAACGATAGCGATGTTGGGCAGCATAGAAGCGTACAGCACAGGCGGACCGTACAACCTTATTGAGAAAGGCGTATCAAACAGAGTGCTAATAGGGCAGAATTTGCAATTTAATAGCGCAACCTGGGGTGCGACTGCGCCACAGGTAATGAGGTATGAATCAGGCGATTTAGCGAACATGTATACCGCGACAGAGTCAGATGGAAACTATTACATCTATAACGTAAATTGGCCGACAACGGGAGCTTTTTATGTGAATGGTGATTCAACTACGAAAGAAGCAACGCTTTCAGTCGCAGAGCCGAAGATGCCACTGAAGCTAAAAGTACAGGATAAAGAAGTGACAACACTTGCCAGGAGTACAGAACTTACCATAGATGTTGGAGGGATAAACCTGGATGATAACGATAAAGTTAATCTCGTTATAATAGGTCCTAAAGGTCAGATAGCACAAAAAAATGGTCAACGGTTTGAAGACATAGCAGTGGGTACGTTGAAAAGTTTTAAGATTGACACCACCAACTGGGACATCGGCGATTACACGTTCCAGGTGAAAACCAAACCTGATAACGCATGTGGCCTGGATAAAAGCAGCGTAACAAAGACGCTGAGTATAATAACAGGGGAAATAATTATTGAGGCAGATACAACAGAAGTACCTGAACTCACAATCGTGCGACTCACAGTAACGGGCATACCTTGTCATCAAATCACGGTGAAAGCAGACCCTTTAAGTAAAAATGCATATTTCCCAGCAGGGCTTGATGACAACCCAAGTGGTTGGACAACTAACAATTTCAACGACACAATAGACGATGACGGCGTGAGGACCTATGCAGTTGAGTTCAATGATACAGGTGTATACACGATTAAAGTGATAGATTTGAGTGAAACAGGATCGTATGACACCGTTGACATAACCGTCACCGATAAAGAAGTTATCTTTGACGTGCCTGCTACAATTGCCATTGGCGAGCGGGTCGCGATAAAAGGCACGGCAAATACCGGAGATACCGTGACTATTACAGTAGATGACGAGGTAGTTCAGAAACTGGATGCTATCGTAATAGATGAGAATGGCGAATTTGAAGAGGAGATAGATACAAGCTCAGAGACGGCACCTGCTGCACTCCAAATTCCGGGGCTCGTGAAATTGAAGGCGTATATTGACAGAGATGAAGGAATAGGTGACATACGTTCTGACGAAAAAGACGATGGTTCTACGACGGTGTTCATAGTAAGAGGCTGGCTGACTGCCGAGCTATCCACAGATACAGTAGAACCCGATGATGACTTCACAATCAGCGGTACTGCCAAAGGGTCAAAGGATGTTGATATACTGATAGTCGCACCAAAGGGTTACAGTGGTACAAATATAGAAGATAGCTCGTGTAAGGAGATGTTTATAGGGTCAACAGGAGTTTCTGCAACAGATGACAGCTTCTTAAAGAAGATAGAAGTTGGAAGATACGTTGACCCCGGGCGATACCTCGTTGTTGTGCTCACTAAAGGAAGCAATGAATGGTATGGCAGCGGTAAGGACTGGAATACAATTGAAAAAGCTTTATGCGACTATTCGCTCAAAACCAGGACCCAGGACGAGATGCTGGCGGTATTCGATGATATATTAGAATTAAGCGATGACCTCATCTGGGTGGGCTACGTAACGGTCGGCGAGGAAGAGACGCTAACTCTAAATCCGATAGCGGATGTGGTTGTCGGCGACTCATTAGAAGTATCAGGAGAATCAAGCAGGAGCGATGGTACGCGCATCTGGATAACGGTAAAGGGTCGCTACTTTGAGATAGTGCCACAAGCTGCTTCCGTTACGGACAATACGTTCAATGCTACTTTCGATACAACCGGAGCACCGCCTGGCGTTTATGCTGTGCAAGTAATGGATGGATACGGCTATACCGCAACGACAAGGGTGCTTATCTATACAGAAGGTGTGGTACCTACGTCCTTCGATACCGGTGAGGGTAGTTATCCAAGCATAAGGGGGACGCATAACGGGACGATCACGATACAAAGAAGACAGTGGTGGTGAAAGAAGACAAAATGAAGACAATGAAGAAAGGAAAAGCGATAGTAGGCATTGTACTGGCAGCGATTATGGTGGCTTCTGTTATGGTCGCGATGATCGGAAGTACTGGTGCTTACAGCAATGGCGGAAAATACAATGTTATTGAGAAGGACAAAGTAAACACAGTGTTAGAAGGGCAGGATTTACAATTTGATGCAACGGCAACTTGGAGTCAGACGCCGCCCGTAGTATATAGGTATGTATCAGGCGATCTAGAAAACACGTATACAGCGGCGGAGGTATCAGGAAACTATTACATCTATAACGTAAATTGGCCGACAACAGGAGATTTTTATGTGAATGGTGGGCCTGAAGGCCACGATGCACAACTTTCATACGAAGAGCCGGGAATGCCACTAAAGCTAAAAGTACAGGATAGAGAAGTGTCGTCAATTGCCAGGACTACAGAACTTACCATTGACGTTGGTGGGATAAACCTGGATGATAATGACGTTGTTGATCTCGTTGTAATAGGTCCTAAAGGTCAGATAGCACAAAAAAATAATCAACCGTTTAAAGGCATAACAGTAAGTACGTTGAAAAGTATGAAGATTGACACCACCGGCTGGGATATTGGTCATTACACATTCCAGGTGAAGACAAAACCGGAAAACGCATGTGGCCTGGATGAGCAGAGCCCCAAAAGGGAGCTGAACATAATAAAAGGGACGATAGCAATAAAAGCGGATACAACAGAAATACCTGAGCTCGAAGTTGTGAAACTCACAGTAACGGGTGTAGCAGGTCATAGTATCACGGTGAAAGCAGACCCTTTAACTGATAATGCATATTTCCCTGCAGGGATTGATGACAACCCAGGAGATGAAACGACTAATGAGTTCAATGATGTAATAGACGATGACGGCACGAGGACCTATGCGGTTGAATTCAACGATTTCGGTGCTTTCACGATTAGAGTGGATGATGATACGGAAAAGGGGTCGTATGATACCGTTGACATAACCGTAACCGAGAAACAAGTCATCTTTGATGTCCCAGATTCCGTGCGAATCGGTGAAAAGTTCACGATACGAGGCACGGCAAACACCGGTGAGACGGTGACTGTTGCTGTGGATGACGAAGTAGTCCCGAGACTGGATTGTATCATACTAAATGAGAATGGCGAATTTGAAGTAGAGATAGATACCAGTGCGGCGGACATGCCAGCAGCATTCAAAGTAGCGGGTGCTGCGAGATTGCGTGCATTCATAGACCGAGCAGAAGGAACAGGCAACATAAGCGATGCAGAAAAAGACGATGGTTTTGTAGTGCTGTTCATGCTGAACCAACAGGGTGGCGGCATTGACGTCTCGGCTTCTGAGGTCACCGTAGGAAAGAACGAAACAATAATCCTGACGATAGAGGCATTACCAGAGCACAACGTGAGCGTAACAACCGCGGACACAGCGCATACTGTCTTTGAATACAACAGATACGACTTTACAGGCACGAGCAGTAACATTATTAATGTAGCGCCAGCCGATACTGTCTCAATCCCGGCGGATATAGGCGACTGCAATAGTCAGACGAACGCGATGTACATCCCCGGCGTTTGGAATACGGTAGTCGCCGAAGGCACAATAAAATTCGCGGTTCACTTCGCAGATACTGGAACATATAGAATTACAGCAACAGATTATGGAACAGGCTATCCAACTGCTACCCGGTTAGACGAAGAGGACATTGAGATAACAGTCATAGAGAAGAATGTCACGTTCGATGTGCCTTCTATTGTGGTAATAGGCGAAACGCTCACGATAAAGGGCACGGCAAAGAGCGGTGATACTGTGACTATGGCAGTGGATGGCGAAGTAGTCCCTAAACTGGATTGTATCGTGATAGGTGAGAACGGCGAATTTGAAGTGGAGATAGATACAAGCTCAGCAGATGCACCCGTGGGATTCCAGATTCCGGGTCTCGTAAGTTTGAAGGCATACATAGACCGAGCAGGGGGAATGGGTAGCATAGGTCCCGACGAAATAGATGACGGATCTACGGAGGTGTTCATGGTAAGACCCTGGCTGACCGCAAGTCTGTCCAGCGATTTAGTTGATCCGGGTGATGAGTTTACAATCAGCGGTACTGCCAAAGGTTCAAAGTACGTGGATATTTTGATAGCTGCGCCAAAGGGTTACAGTGGTACGAATATAGAAGATAGTTCGCAGAAGGAGATGTATATAGGGTCAACAGGCGTTTCCACAACGGATGGCACGTTCTCAAAGAAGATCAGCGTGGACGATGATGTAGACACAGGGCGATACCTTGTTGTTGTGCTCAGTAAAGGAAGCGATGGCGTGTATGGGTGCTGTAATGAAGGAGATATGATTGGTGGAGCTTCGGTTGCGTCAACAACGCCACAACCAACACCGCCACCACGACGGCGAGGAAAATGCAGAGGTGGTGTTACAATTGAGGAGGCTTTAGACTGCTATTCGCTCAAAACAAGGACACAGAACGAGATGCTGGCTGTATTCGATGATATAGTTGCTTTAGGTGATGACCTCATTTGGGTGCGTTACATAGCAGTCGGCAAGCAAGAGACGCTAATCCTGAATCAGATGGCTGATGCGGTTGCAGGCGACTCTTTAGAAGTAACGGGTGAAACAAGCAGAGAAGACGGGTCGCGCATTTGGATAACGGTAAAGGGCCGCTATTACGAGATAGTGCCACAAACTGCTATCGCTAATGATAACACGTTCAGTGCCACGTTCGATACCATCGGCGCACCGCCGGTAACCTATACCGTGAAAGCAATGGATGGCTATGGCTATACAGCAGCACGAATTGTTAATATCATTGCTGGTGCGAATGCACACACGTCGTTATATAACGATGCGGTAGGCAGTTATCTCGGTATTTCGGGCACGCAGGCGGAGACGATTACGATACAAAAGATGTACACTTATCCCTGTGCGGGTACGGGTGGACACAGCGAGTATGCCGCATTCTACGCTCAAAATGGCACGAAGCTGGGAGAAGGCTTTTGGAACGGTTACCAGGACGAAGATTATCCATACATCACGTTTGATAACCCGTTCACGTTAGAAATAGGTAAGATATACGACTACACAATAAAAACAGGTTCGTATCCGCAGATTATCCACGGACGTTCGCATACCGCAGATAATGGCACAATCACCTGCACGGAATTCACGGATGCAAATGGCAATAAATACAACGATTATATTCCCGCTGTAAGGTTAGAATAAGCGGGAATATTTTTTTCTTTTTTTGTATAGCTGACGTAAAAGACCACGAGATTTTACAATATTAACACAACACTTTTTCTTTAAAACCTTTTAAGAAAAGGTTTATCAAAAACGCTTTGCAGAAAAGAAAACCTGTGCTAAAAGAAAAACAAGTTTGTTCTTTTGGTAAAGCTTTTCTTTCAGCATTGCTAAAGCAATGGAACAGCGAAGCTGTTCTAAGAAAAGGTTTCTCGTGAAAATCTGTGTAATCTTGTGGTTAGCAAACAAATACTTTTTTAATAAAAGGTTTGTATTTGTATAGCTCCCCCCTATTTTAGAACTTCCCCTGCAATATTCATGCAATATGTGATATGTAACGCATTAACTCGTTAGTTGGAGTGGATAC
>JAPWVK010000217.1 GCA_029241965.1 Candidatus Methanophagales archaeon | reverse complement strand
TAATGCCTGGCAACCTCCTCCTGACCGTGCAGCATGCCCAAGGACTAATTGTAGAATCGCAGACATGTGGATGTTGTTCGACCCCACAGTATGCTGTGTCTGCCCCATTGCCCAGAATATTGCAGATGGCTTATTCTCGTATAGCGTTCGTGCTATGTTCCTGATTGTATCAGCAGGCACCCAGGAGATGTCTTCCACCACTTCAGGCGTGTAGTCCTTTGCAACTTCCCATAAATCATCGAATCCTATAGTCCTGTTCTTTATGAACTCCTTGTCGTGCCAGTCATTGTTCACAATGACATTAATGAGCCCAAGCATTATTGGTATATCTGTTCCCGGACGCATTGTCGCGAATATATCTGCTTTCGATGCTGTTTTCGAACGTCTCGGATCTATGACGATTATTTTTGCACCCCTGTCCTTAGCTTCAAGGAAGTGCTGCATCGCCACTGGATGTGCTTCCGCAGCATTCGAGCCAAGGAAGAACAGGCATTTGCAGTGCCTCATATCATTAACGTTGTTCGTTTGAGCGCCGAAGCCCCACGTGTTCGCCAGTCCTTGGACCGTAGTGGAATGGCATATTCGTGCCTGATGGTCAACATTGTTCGTGCCCCAGAAAGCAACTAACTTTCTGTATATATAGCACTCTTCGTTATTCATCTTTGCAGAGCCCAAGAACATCACCGAATCTGGTCCGTATTTGCTTCTCACTTCCGCCATCTTTGATGCAATCTCGTCTAACGCAGCATCCCACGATATTCTCTCCCACTTACCGCCGACCTTTTTCATCGGATATTTCAACCTTCTCTCTGAGTTCACCATTTCTCTAGTAGAAGCGCCCTTGGAACACATCCCGCCTGCATTTATCGGATGAGTCGCCCAGGGCTCCATGCCCGTAAACACGCCATCCTCGACCTTTCCGTAGAATCCACAGCCGACTGAACAATTCGAGCATATAGACCTCACAAGATCCACTTCCGGTTCCAGAGCCGCACTCGCGGGTTCTATCAGTTTATCCACAAACTTTGTAGGATAAGCGCCGACCTCGCCGATTCCACTGATAGCAGCAGCCGTTCCTAAAGCTGCCAGTTTGGTAAAAGTTCGTCTTGATAGTCTGAAGTCACTACAGCCAAAAACGGAATTCGCTTTTGTTGCCATATATTTCACCTCTTTTTTCCCATGAAGGCATTTATTTTTTACCTCCTGCTGATAGATTGTATATTTACAGTATATAAAACTTGCGGTTTTTTAACTGATGTGAACGAACATGAAGTTTTAGCCGAAATTCTTTTTAAAAAATAACCCTTCACAGGATTTACTAAATTATTGTTAGGGTTCCCCCCTTTTCCCTAAACATTTTAGGTTTTACCCCCCAAAAAGAATCCTTAGATTATAGTCGTTCCAGTAACAAATTGCAAATTAATAAACCACGAGATTTCACGAGATTAACCCCCTCACTTTTTCTTTTTTTTAAAATAAACCCTGTGCTAAAAGAAAAAACAAAAAAAGTTTTCTTTGGTAAATTAATAAATAATCTCGTGAATTAAACCCTTTCAGGGTTTGCGGGAATGTGGGCAGAGCCCACGATGTGTAATCTTGTGGTTAATATTTTTCGGGAAGAGCTACAGCTTGACCTTTATCTCTTCCTTCAGCGTGTTTAACACGATTTCCGCATCCACGCTCTGCACACCCTCTATGTTCTTCTTTTTCTCTATCACTGCTCCACATTTACCATGGCCCACGCACTTAGAGATAACGAGCAGGTCGAAAGCTCCGGTTATGTGATGAATGCAGCAACTCTCATCCAGTTTCGCTATCTCCTTCCCGACATCATCAACGCTATATCCCAACTCGATTTTTATCTTTGTGATTAACGTTACCATGCCGAGTTCAGAGGTATCGAGAACCACAGTATAACCGCAGATAATTCCTTTTTTCGTTAGCCTTTTTACTCTCTCGCTTACAGTCGCAGTGCTTACACCTATCCTCTGTGCGATCTTCGTGAACGAACTACGAGAATCACGCTGCAGTTCTCCCAGTATCTTCTTATCTAAATCATCCATCTTTTTACTGCCCCTTATATTCATTAAGTGCGAATTTCAGCGTCTTTTTTGCTAAACAAGTGCAGTGAATTTTCTGTTGCTGGATACCACCAAGCCAGTCTATCACATCCTCTTTTTCTATCTTTTCCGCTTGCTCTATCGTTTTCCCCTTTATCATCTCGGTAATGGCAGACCCGGAGCTAAAAGCCCCTGCGCACCCTATCGCCTGAAATTTCGCTTCCTTTATCACTCGTGACTTTTGCTCGATAGTCAGAAAAATATCCATCGTGTCCCCGCACGGACCGGTATGTACAAAATAAGCGTCAGGGTTATCTATTTTCCCTACGTTCGCTTTCTCGAGGAAGTATTCTATCGCTATGTTTGAATATCCCGATATCTTCAGCAGGTTTTTTATATCTTCTTTGCCTGACAGATCCATCACCTTTTGATAATTTGCATCTCCATATTATATAGAACTTAATAGTTTTTAACGAATATAGAAATTTCAGCATAGGTTTTTAAACAAACATGGAATAAACTAACATAGGCAAATTGCAGGCACTTTTACCTCTATTCCAATAATTCCCCGATCACCGCATCCTCTAACAGAAGAAATCCTTTTGTGAGTTTCGCAATGCCCTTGTAGAAATCCGATTGTTTGTATCCATATAGCGCATCGCAGAAATCAGGCACCCATTTCAATAAATGGTCGTTTAGAAATTTCTTCTGCTGCTTTAAGCACTCCCTCCGCTTTTCTTCATTTTCAGCACAGAATCCCAGCTCGCATAGATGATGCATAAACTTGAGTTCAAATGCGATATGGTCTTCTGGCTCTGCATAATCCTTCGATTTAGCGACACCTGCTTCCCTACACGCTCTCTTCACTTCTAATAGCGATTTCCCCATTAGCTTTCCATCTATCCACCACGACTCGTATGGCTGCACCGGTGGTCTATGAGGCCCGATGAATAAAAGGGTGTATTCATCTACCAGGTCTTCATACAATTCGTCCACCGTTTTGCCTTTGCGTTTCTCCATAAATTCGTTTAATAAACGAAAACCTTCGGATAGCTCTTCGTCTAACGCTATCGAATTAGAGAAAGAGATTCTTCCGTTCGCTAGGTCATCCGCAAACGCTCTCGGTGGCTCCTCTAAATACATTCGATACAAAAACGCATAAAAATCTTTTCTCGTTTCCAAAATTTTTTCTGTTTCCGTCATCGTATTCGTTTAGCTCCTTTTATAACCACAGATTACACAGATTTTTTTTTACCTCAACCAACTCCCTTTACACCCATCTTTCTATACGTCCACTCAACTGCTTTTGACGCGCGACAGTCTTCGCAATATCTGAGCAATTCTATTTTTTCTTCTATGCTGAGTTCTCCTTCGCCTACTACTTCGCCTTCACCTTCATTTTCCTTTAATAGCTCTGATATTCGCTCAAACGCCGCTTTGCTCATAAACAATTTACCACAACCCGCACATGCAATGAACTCAGATTCAACGAGAGTTCTTCCCTCGTCTTCTACAAGTCTCGAGAAATCGAGCACCCGCTCTAATGCAATCGCTCCTTCAGGGCACGCTCGTTCGCATAAACCGCAGGCAATACAGCCTCCATATACAAAATTAATTTTATCCGCGTCCTTAATCAGAGCATTCGTCAGGCATATATTCACGCAGGCATTGCAGACCGTGCATTTAGAACTGATAGAAACATCAGCGAACGGAAATTGCGTATCCGCCTCTTTTAAACTTGGGCACACTTTTGTCTTCATATAAAACGCATGTATCAAGTCCAACAGAACTTCCCTTTTTGGTTTATCAAAGTCAATCGCTACAGGTTTTGTGTTTCTAATAGGGGAGGGTTTTAGTCCCGTGACAAAATCAGCAATAATCTTCGTATAAGCTTCAGCATCCAACTGAGCGTCACTCATCAGTAGCACTCTTTCCCCTAAATCGAATGCGGATAATGTCATATTTGCAAATTTTACCGTGGTGTTGACACGCTCAATATGGCAGTCTTCGCCACCCCACAAAATAGCACCGTCTGCTCCATGTTCAAATGCACTGAGTATATGCGTTTCTGATACCATGTCAATGCAAGGCACGAAGAGTGGTAGCACAGGAGGATACAGCAGTTTTTCCCTGCCTATGGCATTTAACGTCTCAGAATGTGCCGTAGCAGCAAAAAGAATAATTTTTTTGTCTAAATCATCCGTCAATAAAGTTTCTATCTGAGAATATACTAAATGGTTAGGGTATTCCTGTAACTGTGGAACTGATAATGGGCATAGAGAAGTGCAGAGCCCGCATCCCTGACATCCCACCTCATCAAAAACCACTTTCTCTCCCTCTCTCCTTATTGCATCGTAGGGACAGGGCAAACAGAACTCACAACCTATCAACTCGCTTCTGCCACCCAAACACCGCTCTAAGTTCAGATCCAAAAACCTTAACTTCTCGGTTTCCCCTAAATTCGATACAATTGCAAGCACTTTGCCCATCGCTTCTGCCGGATCTTCTGCGGTATAAATCCCTAATTGTGTCGCCCCCGTCCACTCCTCGCTTAGCACAAGAACCTGCCCCGCATGAATTATCTCTCGATTGTGGAACTTAATAGCACCTGTTGGACATTTATCAATACAGTCGCCGCATTCATCGCATCCCGCCTCAATTGTACACACCACACCGCATGTCATCAATTTTTTCGGACACGCATCCACGCATAAACCGCAGGATATGCACTTCTCTGTGTCTATATCTCGCTCGATCTCCACCTCAAATTCGCCGATACTTCCACTTATCTCTTTAACTTCGCCGACATGTATCGCAATCGCGTCAGACCAGTTCTGCACATTCTTTGTCACCAGATGCACATTTGCCAGATTCGAAAGACTTCTTGCAACTTCTATCGCGCCCCTATTGCCCTCCTCTATCACTAACACATCATGCCCCACATGCAACGCGATTTTTTTAGGTACGGGAAGTGAACGTTTTATCGTAACATAGTTTATTGCGGCGTTAATCATACTTTTCGCCTTCTCTGTCGCTTCTCTTTTTCCATGCACCCAACCGCAGTGCTCTCTAATGTTTAAAGAGAGTGCATCGCACCCGCAATCCGCCGTCACACTTTCAAAGATACGGTTTTTTGTGGTACAGGCTGCTATTAATATACCATCAAGCTCAAATCTCCTGATGTCATCTATAATATAATCCAACCCCGCCTGACACAATTGAGGATGTATCTCAACGACCTCAACTTCTTTATCCTTTTTCAGCCGCTTTTTGACGTTTCTAAAATCTATGTTTATGGTATCATTGCAGGAGCAGAGAAATACGCCCAGCTTCATGAATATCCCATTCTTATTGTTCAATAAATAACATGCTGGTTTTGCTTTTATTGAAAGTTTGGCAAAACGGTTAACATTTTGTCTTTGCTTATGCGCTATATTGGCTAATAATACACCTCCAGGTGATATAATTTCATTCTTCCCTTTTATAAGCCATGATAAGGAACATGTTAAATAAATAGGGGTACCAATAGTCCTATTAGATAAAGAGGTTGGTGATAAGCATGAGTATGGAGACGGAAAAGTTAGAAGAATTGGTGAAGAAGATAAAGCAAAGTCTTTGAAGGAAGAAGCGAAGAAGAGAGGAATAAAGACTGCGTGCGTGAAGAAGATAGATATTGCCCGACAACTACCTAAGGAAGTATTGGAAGAACTGAGTTTTAAGCAATGAAATACCTTTCTTTCAAAAAGAAAGCTTTACCAAAGAAATATTATGTATTGTATACAGTGAAATAAGTATCGGGGGTGGTTAGGAGAACAATTAAAACTCAGTGATTAACTATCCTCACACTATTTGCATATACATTCATCCGTTCGTCGCGCACGAACCCAATAACACACAACCCGGCCTTCGCCGCGATTTCGATCGCCAAACTCGTCGTAGCGCCTCGCGATGCGATAACAGGAATATTCGCTACCGAACACTTCAATGCCATTTCTGACGATATACGACCGGTGCAAACCACAAAAGTCACGCTAAATTCTATGTTTCTTGTCAATCCGTAGCCTATTACCTTATCCAGCGCATTATGTCTTCCTATGTCCTCCGCTATACATATCCGACCTGTTTTGTTGAAGAGTCCCACCACATGCACACCACCAGTAAGTTTATGCAAGTCCGAGTTCAAAATGGATTTTACTGCGTCGAATATATCGTCAGTTTTAATCGTCAAGTCAGAACTTATCCGGGGCAGTTTTGATTCTTCTAAGAACGAAGTCCCACCGCCGCATCCACTAACGACAGTTTTTTTTGCCACCAATACACTTTGAGGATTGATTGTTAGCACGTTTGCGATATTCTCTTCGATCTGTAATGATTCAATCTCTTCAATGTCTTTTATAATCGTTTCTGCGAATAAATGCCCGATGACAAATTCTTTCTCCATTTCCGGGCTCAGCATCGTAGTTACAAAGTGCCTGCCATTGATAAAGATGGCTAAAGGCGTTTCTGCCACTACTTTATCCTTTGATTCCGAGATGCGTTTTCCGTTGCGTTTGATGCAGTTGAGTTCTTTTATCATAACACTCATTTCATAATTTTAGCGCTCTTCCGATAAACTTCAATATCTCTTCTAATTGCACTTCTGCAGAAGCTAATAGCTCGTTTTTTGTGTGTATGTGGAAAGGGAAACTCACGATTTCTCTTTGATGCGGTGCATTGTCCCATTGCATAATCAAACCGTCCTCATCCATCCAGTGATACCTGTATTTCTCCCTTGCTATCTTACCTTTCATTACCACAACATACTCAAATCCATGCAATATAGAACCACCTTTACGAGTTATTTCAATGCTTATCTGTCCTACAAATGATCCAACAATCTCTTTCTTCACCTTATACGCTTCAACAAAGGGTGAAGCATTGATAATCGCCTTTAATTTCGCAAAATAAGAATATATCATCTACAAATTTTCCATTAGGTATCTCTGCCTCTTCTCCACTCTGTTATAAAGGTCCACGTTTGCATACCATTCAAAGAAATCAAAATCGTCGCCCATATCAAAATTTTTGATGAATTCTTCAGATTTTAGCGAATAAATTACCTTACGTATTTCCATTTCCCTTTTATACTGCTCTTTCTCCAGCATTTATATTTCTTGCTCAATCAACTTTTTCAGTGTTTCTTTGATAAAAACCTCTTCGTTTTCACTTAACCCCTCAGAGATGTATTTTCCTTGTAATTTTGCGTATTCTATTGCCATTTGTTAAAAATGAGTGTTTGTATCTTTAAAAAGTTTTGTTTCTGAAGATGAGGTAAAAGCGTTCACTAATGACAACCAGCTCAATGAATAAATTTTATCTACCCTTCATAGAGTCATTACCTGCTTTTGGGATGAAGCCCACACAAGCGGAAGATATTTAAAGACAAAGTATAAAGAATTGACTAAAGATATGCAATCAAAAAAAGTATTGTCGGAGAAAACGCTTGATTGCCCCAAATGCTGGGTTGCCATGGAAAAAGAAGAAGTTGAGGTCCTGGGTCCGAATATCGTTATAGATATTTGCCCAAACTGTAGTGGAATCTGGTTAGACCAGGGGGAATTGAATAAAATGCTGAGAGATAGAAAGCTATCTGATTACCTGACCAAGCATATAGGCACACAGAGTAAGAGCAAAATGGTATGTCCACGATGCGGATGGCTTATGGACATCGAGACTGCAGAAGATGTGGATGTGGACGTCTGCTTGAAATGTGGTGGTGCCTGGCTCGATTATGGCGAGTTAGAGAAGTTGAAGGAGATTTCGGGGGCGGGATTCAAGGGTGATGAATTCGCAAAGGATGTAGAGCGATGGGAAGAGATGGTGCAAAAGGACAAACAATCTTTGCTTTTGGGGATGTTCAAACGGTTATCGCGTAGATAAGGAGAAGTGACAACACAAAAATTTGTGGGTTTGTATAGCTAAGGCGAATAAAACCACGAGATTCCACGGGACGCAGGATATCTGTTAGATTTGCGTCTTATATCTTACAGCGTCATATTTTCTCGTGAAAATCTGTGTGATCTTGTTAGCTAAGCAGATACGTGGATTTTATTCAATTGGATAGTGGATAAGAGCAAATTAGCATTAATTTTTACCGTTTGAAGTTGCTCTTCGGAATAAACAGTGGAATAATCTTCTTGTCAAACTTCCTTTTCTGTAGGTTCCAACAACTTTCTTCCTCTTTCGCGAGCTATTTTCTCTTCTTCTATTACCCAATCAGTATTTGGTGGCGGTATCTTTATCGGCTCTGGCTCTTCTTTGTTTTTCCATAATCTTACAACCGGATGATTCACTCTCTTCAGGAATGCCTTCAGCTCTTCCGGGTCCACGCAATCGTCCTCTGTTGCTATCTTATCATACATCTCCGCGGGTACAGCCTCCGCAAGCATCTGTTTGTATTCCTTTGGTATCCAGACTATACGGGACCAGCCGCCATCCGCACGGACAAACTTCTTCGACCGCGGCGTTCGGAATGAGATGCCACAATATCCGTGGTTCTGCAGACCACCGCTTATAAGCCCTGCAAGTTTCGAGAATGTCAAACCCAGCGGCGTATCCCCGCTATATCGGCGGTCCACCAGTCCCAAACCGTCAACTTCCGGTATGTAAAAGATAGCAGCCTCGAAACAGCCACAATTCGTCTGCGGGTAGGTTATCGAAGAATACATCACCACTCGTTTATAAGACCTGTTCGACTTCTCATAGATCTTTTCATTCACTCCCGTGTATTCGCCGCCCCACGGATCTACACACTCGCCTAACGGCATCTCAAATATATATCCGTACGGATCGAGGTCGCACATTACTTTCGCGCCTATCCACGTGATTATACCGCAATACGGCGGTCTATCAGGTGCAACAACGCATACATGGCTCGGTGCGAACGTCTGGCAGATAGTACAGCCGTAAAAAGTGTCAACGTCTTCATCTGAGAATCGTCTCGCCTGTTCATCCAATCGTTCCCAGTACGGCACGCAGACGTTATCTACTATCCCTTTGGTGAACTTTGCACCGCCCAATTCATCCGTCGCTATCAATATCTTCACATCTGCCTTTTCTACGAGCGGGAACTGTATCTTGCAGAGGTTTATCATCGCTTGGCCGAGATGTTTGAAGTCATGTTTAGCGGCATCCTTCTTATGAAGTCGTAGCCAGATCGTATCACGCGTATTAAGCAGCATCCAACCCTCTCCCTCCTCCAATGCGAAATACGTCCATCTTGTAAGCAGATCTAAGTAATCTTCTGTTAATTGCTCCCCAGAGTATCTTATCCAGAATCCGAAAGGGAACGATTTGCCTTCTATTTCTTTTAGTTCTGGCCCTATCACCTCTACGCGGCCATCTTTTATCTCATCCGTATCGTTTACCACTTCGATAAAGAAGAAACTGCTGTAACGGTGTCTCGGACCACCTAATTCGCAATACATGTCGTGCTTCCGTACACGAAGCCCGAACTGTCTTGGTGATATGTCGTATTTTATCCCTTTGAAGAAGTCGTCCGGGTTGGTCGGTGCGTGGTAAACTTTGCCCTCTGGTAATGAGTCCCATATCCGCTGTCGCTCCCGTTCTTGCTCCTCTTGCATCGCGCTCTATTTCACCAGTCCCATACGTTTATCCCTATTCGCTCTCCTTCTTCTATTCCTTCTTTATTCTCTTCTATTATAACAAACCCATCCGACTTTGTCATGCTGGATAAAATACCCGAACCACTTACCCTCAAGGGCTCCACATAATACTCGCCCTCTGAACAAAACAGTTTTACACGTACAAAATCGCTCCGTCCAACCGAAGACGGTATTTTTTTGCTTACCACTGCAAATATTTGCTTGCAATCTTCTTTAACGCCATGCACCGCATATAAAAAAGGTTTTACGAGCATTTCAAAGGCGGAAATTGTCGCCACTGGATAGCCGGGCAGCACAAAAACGGGCTTGTCAGTTATGATACCAAAACCTATGGGCTCACCGGGTCGAATAGCCACGCCGTGGAATATAAGCTCACCCAGATCTTCTACCACCTCAGCTAAAAAATCGCGCTTACCGACTGAGCTCCCGCCACTTATCAGTAGCCCATCGCAATCTTCTAACGAAGTTGTTATTCCTTTCTTTATCGCCTCGTAATCGTCTTTTAATATGCCCACCCTATACGGACTCGCTATTTTTTTTATCCCCGCTTCTAAGACATAGCTATTCACGTCCGCTATCTTCCTCCCTGCTTCTGGCGAGTTCTTGGGGTCCGAAAGTTCATCACCCGTGGAGATTATTCCTACTTTCATTCTTTTATACACCTTCACCCTCGTTTTAAAGAGAGATGCAAGCATCCCGATATCATGAGCCCTCAGCAACCTACCTTCTTTTAACACAATCTCGCCCTTCTTCACGTCCTCGCCCTTGAAAGAAACATTCTTACCCGGCGTAACAGGTTTGAATAGTTCCAGCTTGTTACCCGACTCCTTTGTGTATTCCAGCATAACAACTGCATTACTGCCCTTCGGCACGGGCATCCCTGTTTGTATAGGTAAATATTCACCATCCCCTATTTCCACCTTTTTTTCTTGCCCTGATACTTCTTTACGCATCAAAAGAGCAGTATTATTCGGCGTAGCACCAAAAGAGTTTTCCCCTCTGATCGCGTACCCATCCATAGCAGCACGGTCAAAAGGCGGGCTGTCTATAGGAGAACGGATATCTTCTGCCAGTACTCTACTAAAGGAGTCGTCAAAATTGACTGCCTCTTTTTCTGCCTGTTTTGCATGTGCTAAAACGGTCTTTAATGCTGCTTCCAACGAGATAAGCGTACGAAAAAGTTTCATCTTTCTTGTTTACGTAATCTTGTATCCAAAAATATTTAACGTTATATTTTTAGATATTGTTATGCTGTTCGAAATTGCTTTACGGTATAAAAAGTGAAGAGAGATGGAAATATTTGAAAAAGAGTACCACAGAATAATGTGGGGCGATGTGTTAGACATCTTGACGAGAGAGGTTCCTGATCGCTCAATTGACCTTATCTTTGCCGACCCCCCTTATAACATCGGCAAAAACTTTATTGATTTACCCGATAAATGGGGTTCCGACGAATCATACTTAGAATGGTGTTATAAGTGGTTAGAAATGTGTATTAAGAAATTGAAGAGTAACGGAAGTATGTATGTAATGACGGCAACACAACACATGCCTTACTTTGACATCTTTCTCAGGGATAAAGTTACAATACTGTCCCGGATCGTTTGGTATTACGACAGTTCCGGTGTGCAGGCAAAGAAGTATTTTGGATCGTTGTATGAACCAATACTACACTGTGTTAAAGATAAGAATAATTATACCTTCAATTCTGAGGATATTTCAGTTGAGGCAAAGACGGGAGCCATAAGAAAACTAATTGACTATCGAAAATCTATACCAACGGTATATAACTCTAAGAAAGTCCCAGGCAATGTATGGGAAATCCATAGAGTAAGATATCGTATGGGTGAATATGAAAATCATCCTACACAAAAACCAGTAGCGTTATTAGAAAGGGTTATTAAAGCGAGTAGTAACGAAGGCGATATTGTGCTCGATCCTTTTTCTGGCACTTTTACGACTTCTTTTGTCGCAATGCAGCTTAAAAGAAAATCAATCGGAATCGAAATACAAGAAGAATACGTGAAAATAGGGTTACGAAGGCTGCAAATAATGTCTGAATATAATGGCATGCCACTTCAAAAAGAACGAAGAACATTCGAGCACTCGACAGATAAACGACAAATAACGTTAAATCTCCTGGAGGAGTAGAAATGGAACACGAATTCACTAAAAAAATCAAAGAGATTTTGAGAAATAATTTTGGTGTTTTATCAGAGAAAGTATTCCTTGAAAGTCCGATTATTCAATACATTAACATAAAGACAAAATCCGCTAGTAAAGGTTCAAAATCGAGAGGTAGTTTTGCAAACTTATATGCAATCTATGTACTGGTCGAAGACTATATTTCAAAAGGCTTTCCCAAAACAGGAGAATATACAGAATATGAAGGCGCTATTTTTACAAACCTTTTCAAAAGACAACGTGAATTCCCCTTCGGGCAAAAGCTTCAAAATCACGCTTTAAACCACAGGATGAATCAAGAATTTAAAAAATATTTCCCCACTTGTGATTATATCCCCATCTTAAGAGACTTAAAAACAAATAGATATTGGTTTAATGAGAATTTAATAAAGATCAAAGTTGATGGAACAGACCACAATTTAGCGAAAGCAATACTACAGATTATTGATACTTATGTTGAAACTAAAAAAGACGCTTTTGAAAATTTCATTCGATTTTGTGAGCGTGCTCAAAAATTAACGGGGAAAGAAATAACTGGTTTCATTGGTAGTTTAGTGGAACCAACGGTGGACGCACGGATATTTGAAATAGTAAGTTATAGCATATTGAAATATTACTATTACAACCAGAATGTTTATTGGGGGTTTGAGATAGATAAAATACAAGAAGATAATCTGAAGCTTTACAAAACGGGTCGCACAAACGCGAATGATGGCGGAATTGATTTTGTGATGAAACCATTAGGACGGTTTTTTCAGGTCACGGAAACCGTAGATGTGAACAAATACTTCCTGGATATAGATAAAATTGAAAAGTATCCAATAACATTTGTAGTAAAATCTTCGGACACGATTTCAACGCTTGAACGAAAAATACAGGAGCAAGCGGAAAGGCAGTATTCAATCAAGGCTATCGTTTCGCGGTATATGGAATGTATTGAAGAGATAATCAATGTCCCTATTCTTATAGAAAGGTTTGAGGAAGCGATTAAGCAGGAATATTTGGGCGATATTTTGAATGAGATAATTAAACAAAGCAAAGTAGAATTTAGTTATGAATGGGATTATGATGTGAGCGATTATGAAGATACCGCTCTATCAGAATAAAAACGGACGTCTATGGACATAGAAAAGCTCTGGGAAACATTGTATAAGGAAAGGAACACTGCATCACTTCAGGAGTTACCTGAAACGTTCTTCGAGGACGTAAGTGAGTATATAAAGAAGTTGGAGGCTGAAGGAAGAGAAGCGGATGGAAGCAGGAAGGGATTCGTAGAAGACGAGATAAAGAATGCACGGATGAAAGTGGAGGATATAATCAGGAGACGTATAGGTAAGATAATAAAACTCGCCAGTTCGGGCGTGAATACGTCACCTAAAGGGATGATGGAAGAGGAGAGATTAATATTCGATGGTGTAAAAAGCCATGTGGATGAGGGCAGAGAGAGGATATTCGCGTTAATATTGAGCGAGGGCAAAGAGGAAAAGCGAGAAGTGGTAACGAAGAATGAAGAAGATGTTTCGCATCAAACCGCTTCCGCTGTTGAAAAAAACGCTGCCAGCGCGGAAAGCGAGGATAAAGAACCTCTGCATATCGTTAGGATATTGGAGGATATCCCTACGTTTATGGGTACAGATGGAAGGATTTATAAGGTGAGAAAAGAAGATGTTATTATGCTGCCAAAGACCAATGCAGAGATACTGTGTAAGAGAGGGGTTGCAGTGAGGTTTGAAGGCAAAAAAGAAGTAAGTAACGAAGGAGAAATAGAGAAATGAAGATGCCGAAGAAAGTGCGGATTCTTTGTCCGTTTTGCAAGAAGCATACGATACATGTGGTGGATAAGGTAAAAAAAGGAAGAGCTTCTTCCTTAAAGTGGATAGTGCGACAAAAGAAACGTAGGTCGGGTATAGGTAATAGTGGTAAGTTTTCTAAGGTTCCAGGAGGGGATAAGCCAACGAAGAAGGTTTTTCTTAAATATAAGTGCACGGAATGTAAAAAAGCACATCAAAAGGCGGGTTTTCGTGTATCTAAGCTTGAGCTCGTGGAATAAATATAAAGAAAAGTTTATCACGGGAGAGATAAATTCTTGTTAACGCGCTTTTCTTTAAGAAAAGTTTCTAAAATAGGAGGGTGTTTAGTATGGAAAGAAAAACGAGGAGCAAGTTTGTAAGGGTCAAATGCGATGATTGTGAAAATGAGCAGGTCGTCTTTGACCATGCGTCCACAGCGGTGAGATGTAATGTCTGTGGAAGAACCCTGGTTACGCCGCAAGGCGGAAAGGCAGAGATAAAAAGCCGAATAATTGAGGTTCTTGAGTAGCAACATGAAGAGGGCGGATAATAGATGGTGAGAGACGACTGGCCTGAGAAGACGGAATTAGTAGTTTGCGCAGTAAAGGAGCTTAAGACTTTTGGGGTCTTCGTTACGCTTGAAGAGTATGGTAATAAAGAAGGGTTTATCCATATATCCGCGGTAGCCACCGGCTGGGTGAAACATCTGCGGGATCACGTGCGAGAAGGGCAGAAGATTGTCTGCAAGGTGTTATATGTGGATACGCAGAGAGGGCATATAGACCTATCCCTGAAAGCAGTGAAGGAAGGGCAAAGGAGGGAGCGGGTAAAAGCGTGGAAAAACGAGAAGAAAGCGAAGAAGTGGCTCTCTCTTATTGCGTCATCCGCAAAAGTAGAAATAAGTAAAGTGGATTTGGAGGAGTTCGAATTGAAATTGTTGGATGCTTATGGCGGTCTATACGATGCGTTCCATGAAGTTTTAAAGGGTGGTAAAGAACCATTGATTGCTCTGGGAATAAATGAAGAAATCGCAGATGCAATATCTGAGGTGGCGATCGCCAACGTTAAACAGCCATCGGTGCACATAACAGGATATTTAGAGCTGACGTGTCCCGTATCTAACGGTGTAGAGATAATAAAGGATGCGTTGAAGAAGGCAGAAGAGGTGATAAAAAGTGAACCCTCGGATACAAATGGTCTTAAGCTGGAATGCTTTTACATAGGCGCGCCGAAGTATAAGATACGCATCACAGCACCCGATTATAAAAAGGCGGAGAGCGTATTGAGTGAAGCGTCAAGCGCAGCTATTGAAACGGTAAAACAGAAGGAGGGATACGGTAAATTCTACCGAAATTAGTACTAATTTTTTTGTGCAAGTGTTAAATAAAATAAAATGAAGTCAAGGATAAGAAAATGCGAGGTGTGTGGAGAATATACATTGAAAGAGGTATGTGAGAGATGCGGGAAAGTGACGGAGAATCCACTGCCTCCAAGGTTCTCTCCTAAAGACCCGTATGGTAAGTACAGAAGGATGATGAAATATGGAAGAGATAGAAGTACATGAATTGAAGAAGGTGAAATTGAAGAAGCCGGTAGTGATAGAAGGACTCCCCGGAGTAGGAAATGTAGGGAAATTAGTAGCTGAGCATATAATACAGGAGCTGGATGCCGAAAAAATAATTGAGCTATACTCATGGCATTTTCCTCCGCAAGTATTGGTAGATAACGACGGAACTGTCCACTTATGCAAGAACGAGATATACGCATTGAAATCAAAGAAGCAGGATTTGTTAATCATCACTGGTGACCAGCAGAGTGTAACAAATGAGGGGCATTATTTCATTACTGAGAAGCTCCTTGACATTGCACAGCAGTATGACGTATCTCGTATTTATACCCTTGGGGGATATGGTATAGGTCAGCTTGTGGAGAAACCGGTAGTGCTCGGTGCCGCGAATGATTTAGAGCTTGTGGACGAGATGAAGAAATACGGAGTGGAGTTCCGAGATGAAGAGCCAGGTGGAAGCATTGTAGGTGTTTCTGGACTTCTGTTAGGTCTCGGGAAATTTAGAGGCTTTCCCGCGGTTTGTTTGCTTGGTCTTACCTCTGGTTATTTGGTGGACCCACAAAGTGCACAGGCAGTACTAAAAATCCTGTGTCAAGCATTAAATCTCGAAATAGACATGCAAGCTTTGGAAGACCGCGCCGAAGAGATGGAACGGGTAGTCGAGCGGTTGAAGGAGATGGAGCAAGCGCAGATTCCGAAACACCGAGAGGAAGAGTTGGGATACATCAGGTAACATCTACGGTTAGTATCAAAAAAAATCAGCAAATAAAGAAAAAAAAGGGATTCTCACGCGGACTCTGGCGTTAGAATCTTCAGTGACGTGGGTCTTTTAACTACGTCACCCTCTTTTATCCCCACTACATACTCTAAGTCCTTCTCCTTTGCGAGGTCTACTATTCTCTGTGTTATCACACCGTCAAATACCACACCCTTTGGACTCTCGGTCGTCTCTTTCAATTCCTTTGCAAGGTCTCTTACGGTTGTCTCTTTCACTACATTCTTATCGTTGTCCAGCAGTCGTGCTTTAAGCGTGCCCTCAAGCTCTTGCAAATGCGTTTTGAATGGAGCTATAGCTTCTTCCGCCTTCTCTTTTACTGTCTCCACTTCTTTGACCTTTTTTCTTTGTATTACCCTTGTCTGCTCTCGTCCCTGCGCTTGCTCTTTCTTCTCCTTGAGGTTATCCAACTGTTCTAATGGCGTTTTATTGTGCAACGATTTTGCTATCTCCTTGTATGTCATGTCCTCTACGCTTCTTCCCTCTGGTGACATGGCGACATAATCAACCTCAGCGACCTGTAAAAGCTCCTTTAATATGAGTTCCCCACCTCTATCACCGTCAAAAAAAGCCGTAACTGTCTTCCTCTTGCTCAGCTTTGGTACTACGACGGGTATATTCGTGCCCTCTACGGCTATCGTATTTTTAATACCATATTTTAGCAGGTTTAACACATCTGCTCTTCCCTCCACAATTATAATTGCATCCGAATTCTCTATGTTCGGTCCCGCCGGCAAGCCTTTATATTGCGTTATCTCTTCCATCCGCACCGCCTGTTTCACCTCGCTCACCATCGTATCGCTGTCTATGGTCGTCTCGATAACGTTACGCATTATCTTTTTTGCTCGCTCGGTTATCCGCTTTCTCTTCGTCGCCCTTATGTCCTCCATCTTTGTGACTTCGACATGCGCAACACACGGACCCACTCTATCTATGGTCTCTAAAGAAGCGGCAAGTATTGCCGTCTCTACCTTATCCAAGCCCGATGGAATGAGTATTTCACCTGCGGATTTACCACTCTTCGACTCGATGTTTACCTCTATTCTACCTATTCTACTGCTCTTCTGCAAATCTCTCAGGTCTAACTCTTCGCCCAATAATCCCTCTGTCTGGCCAAATATTGCACCCACCACATCAGATTTCTCAACAAAACCCTCCGCTGTGATGTTAGCATGAACTAAGTATTTGGTTGTATCTATATCGTGCATTTTATTACTCTCCTTAACGGTTTCATTAACTTTGTCTTTTTGCTTTACCATACCTACTTATCATAGCAACGTGAAATGACTTTGCCACAATTATTATCCAATATACTATAATAAGATAAAAAGCAAATATTTATAGAAGTATGGAGACCTGATAGATGAGAGTAGAGGATTTAGAACCTGACAAGTTCGTGAGAGAGAAAGTAGAGGAAATATCAGCAGTTGTTGGGACTGATTGTGCCATCAATGCTTTATCTGGTGGTGTGGACTCTTCAACAGTTACTATGCTTGGTCATAGCGCTTTAGGAGAGAGATTGAAAACTTATTTCATTGAGCATGGCTTGATGAGGGAAGGGGAAGCGGAGCAGGTAGTTTCGCTATTTGCAGATTTAGGCGTGAAAGTAGAAGTTGTGGATGCGAAGAAACAGTTCTTTGACGCTTTGAGCGGTGTGACGGACCCAGAGGAGAAGCGGGAAGCTATTACACAAACTTTTTATCGAGACGTGTTTGGCAAACTTGTACGGGAAAGCGGTGCGCAATTTCTCCTGCAAGGCACTATACTAACCGATGTGGATGAGACCGTTGCGGGAATAAAGAGGCAGCATAATATTCTTACGCAGTTGGGCATTGACACCGAGCGTGAATTTGGATATAAACTTATAGAGCCGCTGGTGCAGCTCAGGAAGGATGGAGTGAGGGAAATGGCGAAGACGTTGGGTTTGCCGGCGTCTGTGTATAATAGGGCACCATTTCCAGGGCCCGCTCTTGCCGCGAGGGTAGTTGGCGAGGTGACACCAGAAAGAGTAGCGTTAGTAAGGAAGGCGACGGTAATACTGGAGGACGAGTTGAGAGATAGCGGAGCTTTTCAGTGCATGGCAATCCTGCACGAGGATAGAGTAACGGGGATTCGGGAAGGTAAAAGAGATTACGGGCTGCAAATAGAGGTTAGAAGCTGGGAAAGCAAGGATGCGAGAGTAGCAACGCCCACGAGGTTGCCTTACGATGTATTGGAGCGGTTGAGTGAACGGATAACGACTGAGGTTTCGGGTGTGGTGAGTGTGACATATAATATAACAAACAAGCCGCCGTCAACGATGGAAGTGGTGTGAACAACAGAAATGGAAATTGCAAAAAGTAAAACCACTTTTTTTTTCAAATTTACGGGGGATTTTTAGCAGATTTTTTGCCTCACATCCGCATACATACTAATCTCTTCGAGCAGCGGATGTCCTTCCCAAGTGCTATCATAACGGAAAACGAATTTCGCTTTACCTTTGTTCATCGCCAGCAATTTCAATACATTCTGTAAAGCCACGGTCTTAGCTTCGTTGTCTATTGCCACTGGTATTTCCGACTGCCCCACAGGATAACTTTCGTTCAGTTCAACCGGATAGGGTCCAAACGGCGGTTTCACGAGAAATATATGGTCATACCCTTCTTCTTCGCATTCTTCTTTTGTCGTTATCAAGACACGACCCGATATATCGAACCTGTTCAGCCGGTTAGAGTATCTCAATACCTCCGGTCTATGTGCGGAAAACTCGCTGAGATAAAAGAACGGGCGTTTCGTAGCGGAGTCGTATTTCTCAATCAGCGCCGAATAGTTTGTCATACGCTTCAATGCGTCCACCAAAGAGGGGTATGCTCTGCATCGCCTCTCGCATAGCTCCCATAAGCTACCCTCTGCTATACTCTGCTTTACCATTCGCATCTCCTCAAACGTAACCCACAGATTATGTGCAGCCAGCAAGTCTTTACTCTCCTTTAGTTCAGCTACGCTGTAAGTAGAGCACACGGGACAGGAACAAGGTAAAACCCGTAATTTTTCTAGTTTTTTCGTGCCGTCACTTGTTAAATAGCGCTTATCTTTCGCGAATAGCGCATAAGCAGCGGAATCGAATAGGTCGCAGCCCAGCGCAACAGCTAATGGGAAAAGCATTGGATGCCCTGCACCGAATAGGTGGACAGGTGCGTTCAGCGGCAAATTCTTCTTTGCCGCCACGATTATATCAACCAGTTTATCGAATCCGTGTGATTCCAACAGCGGCACTACGCCCCCTACCGCATACAAATCAAACCCGATTTCCGCAGCACGTCGTGCGCTCTCCTCTCGCAGGTCTACGAAAGTAGAACCTTGCACTACCCCCGCAAGCATATTATCCTGTGCGTTAGCAGGCATCAGATTTCTTGCTTCTTGCAGCCTGCTCAAAGTCACCTCCAAATCGTCTTTTACTCGTTTTCGCTTCCAGTATGGTGGTGTTGGTATATCCAGAGGCACACACACGTCAGAGCCTATATTCTGCTGGAATTCTAATATTTCTTTGTTACTTACCTCCACGTCTTTGTACTCATAGAGTTGATAAGACCCGGAATCGGTCATTATCGGCATGTCCGTGCCTAAAAGCGAATGAACACCGTTTGTTAGCGCTTCTTCTCGTAAGTTAGGTTTCCTGTAAATTATATACGCATTTGTGATGAGCATTTCAGCGCCGTAGTTCTTCATATCCGCAGCCGCGATAGTCACGAGATTCGGATTTATCACCGGCATTATTGTCGGCGTCTCTATGTATCCATGCGTCGTGCGAAGCTTGCCTATTCGCCCCATTAAGTCCTTGTGCAGTATTTCGAAGTTGTTCATGTTCTTTTTAAATTACAAGATCACACCGATTTTCACGAGAAACATATCTTTAAGAAGCGTTACCCAAAAAGTTTTTCTCGTCTCCTAAGTGTTTTTGATTCCAATCCATAAAAAGACTATCAAAATTCAGGGTGCGAAGGAAAGCGCATCAGAACTTGTAACAAGTCCGTTTAAGATGTTCTTTATATGGTGCAGTCCGTATTCATGCTCGTAATCGCTCAATGCCGCTACGCAATCCTGCGGCACTATTAGCTCATATCCTCTGAGTGAAGCGTCTATTGCGGTATGCAGCACGCAGATATTTGTGACAACGCCGACGATTATCAACGTTCTTATTCCTTTTTCTTTTAGATATGCATCGAGGCCAGTTCCAAAGAAATCGCTATATTTCTGCTTTCTTATTACGTATGCTTCTTTTAAAAAAGGCGAGAACTCATCTATTATCTCTGCACCCGGGGTCTCACGAACACAATGCTGACCCCATATCTCAAACTCTTCGTCGTCGGGCGAATGCCAATCTTGTGCGAATATAAGATGCACCTTTTTCCGTATTGCCCGCTCTATTAACCCGCTTATTCTTGGTATTATCGCTTCTACTGAGTCGCCTATAAACAAAGCGCCATCTCCGTAGCAGAAGTCCTTCTGCATGTCTTCAACAATCAATGCACTTTCCTCTGGAACCACTATTTTTTCGGTCATACTCACATTTTAGATGATTCTTGAACTAACTAATATTCCTATTTCCTAATCACCGCATCTATACCGACTATATACGCATAAGGTGCATAAACTTTCACCTTCCTTGCATCCTGTATTTCCAACTGCACTTCATGCTTTTTTATACTTGCCGTTAATTTCTTCTTTGCCTTATCTATTGCAACTCCAACTCTATTCTCCGCACTCACATCATACGCGGATTCCACATCATAAAAATGAATTATTCCGCCTTCTGGCTTGAGCATACTCAACGCCTCCGCAAGAAACAAATACGCGCTCTTTGGCAGGTTCATGATTATCCTGTCTGATCGGTCTGTGAACGCCCTGTAAACTTCTTTTATATCAGCCTCTATCGCTTCTATGTTACTCACACCATTCAATTTCATATTCTCACGTAGATACCGTATTGCTGCGGGATTAATGTCAATAGCAGTAACGTGGCTTTGGGGTGCTCGTTTAGCGATTTGTATAGCAAAAGAGCCAACACCTGCGAACATGTCTATCACATCTTCTTTTTCGTTTTTGCCATGTGCCGCGAGCGATGCCACCCTATTTCGTTCTCGCGCTAAGCGCGGGTTGAAATAAACCTGTTCCAGGTCGAGCTTGTATCTACATCCGTTCTCTTTGTGCATCGTTTCCGTTCTGTGCTCACCTGCGATTACCTTCAGTCGCCTGCTTCTGAATACGCCTTCCACCGGTGATATTCGTTTCGCTACTACTTTTATGCTTTTATGCAGGCTCATTATTACTTGTGCTACGAGCTGTTCATTTGCTACTTCGTCGGTTAGCACCGCGATGTCACCCACTATTTCAAATGAAGGTTTGAGTCCAACGAGTTCTTCTATAGTTCTTCGCTGTTTTAATAGCTCGAATTCTGTTGTTGACAGCTCGTCAACACCTATTTCTGCTATTTCATGCTCGGTTAGCGTACGTATAAGCGGTAAATAAATAAAATCGTCATTGGAAGTTATCTTTGCGTCGGTTTTCAGCAGTTTGTGGTCTTTCAATGTTAGTCTGATTTCTTCGCCACTTTTCTTATCTACTTTCACACATGGTAGAGTCTCTCTTTTTTCCATTATTTATCGGTGTATACGCGATTGTAAAAGTATAAGGAGTAATTTATATAACACGCATCTATGTAAAAGTCAGGAGGTTAAAATGTGCAAGAAGTTTCAGTTAAAGGAATGTATATACGAACCAGGTTTGGATATACCACTAAATTGGAGAGATATGCTAAGTGAGTTCGGATATAAGTTGTTATGCAACATACCGATATTGAAACGGGTTTTACACATGAAAACTATATTAGTTGACTCTGTACTAACAAATGATATAAAAGTGCCTGTTAGAAACGTACACATCTCGGAATGACCGGGAGGATATTAATCGGGAAGGATTGGTAGAATGGCAAAGAATGACAATAAAATTCAAGAAGAGCCTCTTGAGAAGCAACTGTGGAAAGCAGCGGACAAACTCAGAAAGAATATTGACGCTGCCGAATACAAACATATAGTCTTGGGTCTGATTTTCCTGAAATATATCTCAGATGCCTTTGAGGGATTATATCAAAGACTGCAGAAAGGAGAAGGGGATTACGCCGGTGCTGACCCTGAAGACAGGGACGAATATAAAGCCGAGAATGTCTTTTTTGTTCCTGCGATTGCCCGCTGGTCATATCTTCAGGCGAGAGCCAAACAGCCAGAGATCGGTAAAGACGTTGATAATGCAATGGATGCCATTGAAAAAGAAAATCCTTCACTTAATGGGGTTTTGCCAAAGGTCTATGCACGAGGCAACCTTGATCCTACAAGTCTTGGTGGCTTGATTGACCTTGTGGGTAACATCGCGCTCGGCGATGCCAAAGCCAGAAGTGCCGATATGCTCGGTCATGTCTTCGAGTATTTCCTTGGCGAGTTTGCTCTTGCGGAAGGAAAAAAGGGGGGGCAGTTCTATACCCCCCGAAGCGTTGTTCAATTACTTGTAGAGATGCTGGAACCCTATAACGGCAGAGTCTTTGACCCTTGTTGCGGCTCCGGCGGCATGTTCGTCCATTCGGAGAAGTTCGTTGCCCAACACAGGGGGAAGGTAAACGACATATCGATATACGGGCAGGAGAGCAACCAGACCACCTGGCGGCTGGCAAAGATGAACCTTGCCATCAGGAGCATTGACAGTTCACAGGTTAAATGGAACAACGAAGGCTCTTTCTTAAATGACGCACATAAAGACCTGAAAGCTGATTATGTCATTGCCAATCCTCCTTTCAACGACAGCGATTGGAGCGGTGATTTGCTCCGCAAAGACGGCAGATGGAAATACGGCGTACCACCCACTGGCAACGCCAACTATGCCTGGATACAGCATTTCCTGTATCACCTCAGCCCGAGCGGTCAGACAGGTTTTGTTCTGGCAAAGGGGGCGCTGACCTCCAAAACATCCGGTGAGGGCGAAATCAGAAAGGAGCTTGTGGAAGCCCGGTTGGTTGACTGTATCGTGAACCTTCCACCAAAACTGTTCCTGAACACACAGATACCCGCCAGCCTGTGGTTTCTAAGCAGAGACAAAGCCAATGGCAAATACAGGAACAGGACAGATGAAATACTGTTCATTGACGCCCGGAACACGGGGCATCTGATCAACCGTAGGACTCGCGAGTTCTCAAAAGAGGACATAGAAAAAATTGCGGAGACCTATCACAACTGGCGCAATCCTGACAGTGATTATAAAGATGTCAAAGGGTTCTGCAATTCCGCCTCCATTGAAAGGGTAAGAGAACTCGATTATGTATTGACTCCGGGGCGATATGTGGGCTTACCGGACGATGAGGATGTTTTTGATTTCAAGGAACGATTTACACAATTAAAAACCGAGTTTGAAGAGCAATTGAAAGAAGAAGCAGGGCTGAACAGTCAGATTCTGGAGAATTTACCGAAGATTAAAATGGAGGGGGGAAATGGAATTTAATCCTGATAAGCCATGTGATGAAATGCACAGAGTAAAAGAGAAGGTGAGCGTTTATCAGAGGGAACGCACAGCCCCCATGCTTACCTGCCTAGAAGTGCACAAAAAGATGAGAAATTTGGGCATGTCGGTGGGGGGAATGCACAGGTATTGTGCATACCGCACAGGATGCGCACAAAATAATTCCCCCGAATTCGAGGGAATTAAAAATCAGGCCGAACGCTTGACACGCTTGAACCAGGTTGCCATTCAGCAGATGAGGATATTGGTGGAGGATAGAACTACCAGAAAGTTGGAGGTGGAATGATGGGTGAGTGGAAGGAATGTAATTTGGGGGATGTCGTCAGCACAAATAAAGAAAGTATTGGTAAAAATTATCCCTACCACACTATTTTGTATTTAGATACCGGGTCAATAACAAGAGGAAAGATTGATAGTTTTCAAGAATATGGATTATCAAAAGCTCCAAGTAGAGCTAAAAGGCTTGTAAAAAATAACGATATTGTGTATTCAACAGTTAGACCTATTCAGAGACACTATGGATTTATTGTAAATCCCCCAAAAAACCTTGTTGTATCAACTGGTTTTTCAGTAATAGAAACCAAGATAGGCCGTGCAGAGCCTTTGTTTATTTATTATTTCTTGACATCTGACGAGATTGTTGAAACATTAGATGTAATTGCTGAGGCTTCAACTTCTACCTATCCTTCATTAAAACCTTCAGATATTGAAACATTAGATATCCTTCTCCCCCCTCTTCCCGAACAACGCACCATCGCCTCGGTGCTTTCCAGCCTCGACGACAAGATAGACCTGCTCCACCGCCAGAACAAAACCCTTGAAGCCATGGCGGAAACGCTTTTCCGGCAGTGGTTTGTGGAGGAGGCGGAGGAGGGGTGGGAGGAAGATAGTCTTCTTGAACTTATTCAGTTAGTCGGTGGCGGAACTCCAAAAACATCTAGGGTTGAATACTGGGATGGAACAATCCCATGGCTTTCTGGCAAAGACATTTCCTCGAATCATAAAACATTCGTAACCGACACAGAAAAAACGATTACAGAAGATGGATTGAATAATAGTTCGACTAAGATATTACCAAAATATGCAACTGTTATCTCTGCGAGAGGGACTGTTGGCAAATATTGTTTACTCGCTCAACCGATGGCATTCAGCCAAACGAATTATGGGATTCTGCCAAAATTCGACAATTGCTTTTTCTTTACATATTTACTAATCAATCATGTTGTTGAAGAACTGCAATCTTCGGCTTATGGTTGCGTTTTCGATACGATAACAACGACTACTTTCAAAGAAAATAAAGTATCAATTCCAAGCGAGGCGGAAATAAAGACATTTGAAAACACAGTTTTAACATATTTTAATAAGATATTCCAAAATAAAACACAAATTCGTACGCTTGAAATAATGCGGGATACACTGTTGCCAAAGCTGATGAGCGGTGAAGTCCGGGTGGTTGATTAACATGAAACCGATTCTCGAATTATCTGATGTCGAAGCCAAAGAGTTTTTTTTAAAACAAGAGAGTTACTGCAGTATTGACTTTCCAATTTATTTCTGTTTCCAACCATTACTCAATGCTGTTTCTGCTGAAATCGATAATAAATCAATTTCATATTTTTATAGTACTTATTCTGACAAAGAAAAGAATAAAAATAGACCAACAGTGCCATGTAATTATGAGGGTGTAAATTATGTTTTGTTGAACAATAAAGATGGCAAATATGCATGGCGGCCTACACAATTGATTCATCCTGCCATCTATGTTGATCTGGTAAATAAAATTACTTCATCTGACAACTGGAATTTCATTGTTGCTAGATTTAACGAGTTCAGTCAAAATAAGCAAATACATTGCCTAAGCATCCCTGTAAAATCCGAAGACGAAAAATCTGATAAAGCAGCTCTAATTGAACAATGGTGGATAGAGATTGAGCAACAATCCATCGAGTTAGGGCTGGACTACGAATTCCTACTATATACAGACATATCAAATTGTTATGGTTCGTTCTATACTCATTCAATAGCTTGGGCTTTACATGGTAAAGATAATGCGAAGAAAAAGAGAAAAGATAAAAAGTTGATTGGTAATGTCATTGATGAATGTGTGAGGAACATGACATATGGGCAAACAAACGGCATTCCCCAAGGCAGTGTATTGATGGATTTTATTGCTGAAATGATTTTAGGGTTTGTCGATTTACAGTTGACAGAGTTAATTAGGAATTCAAATATTAATGACTACAAGATATTACGATACCGGGACGACTACAGAATTTTTACAAATAATTCACAGAACACAGAGATTATAGTTAAGTATTTGACTGAAGTACTTATTGATTTAGGAATGAAATTAAACTCCAACAAAACGATTGCTTCAAGTAACGTAGTTAGAGACTCCTTAAAGCCAGACAAACTCTATTGGATAAATCATAAGCAATACTCAAAAAGTCTGCAAGATGAGTTCTTCATTATCCATTCTCTATCTGAAAAGTACCCAAATTCTGGTGTATTAGCCAAAACACTCATGAAATTATATGATAGAATAATCAAGAATGAAGAGGTGGAGGCACATCTATCAGTGTTGATTAGCATTGTTGTTGATATCATGGTTAATAACCCAAGAGTTTATCCAATTTCAACAGCCATTTTGAGTAAGTTGCTCAGTTTGCAGGAAGATGATGACATTAGAAAGGAAACGATCAAAAAGATAGTAAACCGCTTCAATAAAATCCCTAATATAGGTTACCTTGAAATTTGGCTGCAACGAATGGTCATGAATCTTGATACCACTAAAATCTTTGCGGAAAGACTTTGTGAAAAGGTAAGGGATGAACAAATCGTTATCTGGAATTCAGACTGGTTGGATGGCAAGTTAAAAGAACTAATTGATGGCTATAACATTATAGACGCTAACAAAGTAGATAAGTTGGATCGTGTTATAAATCGTTCAGAGGTCGAATTGTTTCACCCCACCTATTAGGAGTCATAGTAAATGACCAGAATCACCGAATCTGCCATAGAGGAATTCGCAATCGAGCTATTAGAAAAGTCTGGTTACCAGTACGTTTACGCCCCTAACATAGCCCCGGACAGCGACACTCCAGAACGGGCAAGATTTGAAGATGTATTATTATTAGAACGCTTGCGAAAAGCGGTTGGTAGAATAACCCAAAACAAGGCAAAAACCATTGATACCAAAGATGATCAGGGATTAAACAACAACCAAATCCGCACTCTTGAAAAACTGCGTGATACGCTGTTGCCAAAATTGATGAGCGGGGAAGTCAGGGTAAAATTAGAGCAACAAGAGGCTGGTACATGAACAAAAGAGATATTGTAAAACAACAATCCGATTTCATCCTCTATACCTCAAATGAGGGCAAGGTAAACATAGAGGTGTTTCTTCAAGATGAAACCATCTGGCTGACACAGAAAGCAATATCGGAGTTGTATGGAGTTCAGCGTCCAGCCATCACCAAGCATTTGAAAAACATCTTTGATTCTGGTGAATTACAGGAAGATTCAGTTAGTTCCATTTTGGAACATACTGCCAGCGATG
>JAPWVK010000216.1 GCA_029241965.1 Candidatus Methanophagales archaeon | reverse complement strand
TTTTGTTCAAACGATCCTGCTGTGCCTGCAATTCCTGAATGAGCCGCTCAAATAGTTGAATGATCGCCTCTTCTCCTTGCCGGTAGGCTGCACGAATTTCATCACGGGTAGGTATATTCATCGCATAGTCCCTCCATCAATCGAAACGTTTTATTTACAACCATTGGGATGGATAATATAAAGTCTTATCTGCAATAAATTCGTAGTGGGTGAGTAGTTACAATAAAAGAAAGCTTAAGAAATATTTGTAGTAAAACATGGACGAAAGAGATTTAATCCCGCGACTGAAATCAAAAGACAAGGATGAGCTACTGGATATTCCCACGCTGCTGATAAATGAATCACGGATCAACTTCAATGAATTAATTGCAATAGCGGCAAAGGAAAAGCTGCTATCAGAAATCCTTGCACTGATAGATATTGCGAATTTGTTGGAACGCAAAAGCGAATTTGAGGTGGTACTGGCAGCGCATCGCGATGAACACTTTGAAGAACGAACGCTTGAAGACGCTATTTTACCGTACGAAGAATTTAGAAACGCGATAAAACGGAGTTTCTTGGAAGAGATAGAAAAAAGATGGAATATCAAAATTGGATTCACATACGGTGATTTCTATAAGGTTTATCGCGATTACCATCTGTTACCTTATCATGGTGAACAGCTAAAGGTATACTTCGGTGATATAATTGAGATTTAGAGACTGGGCAGAGATAAGAAAAGAGCTGAAAAGGGTGACCGCTCACCTGAAGAATCAACCAAGGACAATTGCAATTGGTGGTACTGCATTGGTCTACTATGGTCTGAAAAGGTCTACGAGAGACCTTGATTTCGTTTTCCCTACACAGGGTGAATGTTTTTGGTTTGCAGAAGCACTAAGAGAATGTGGGTTTGATTTTAGAAAAGGAGAAAATGTATGGCGATTCATAGACTTCACGCGGAATCTGTACATTGACATTTCTTATGGTAAGGTGGGGGGTGTCACGTTGACACAAACGATGTTTTCACGGCTGAAAGAGGAGAAGATAAATACCCTGAGTATCTGGATCCCTTCGCTTGCGGATTTGTTCATTATGAAAGCATGTCATTCGATAGATACATTTGAAACCGATGCCATAGGTGATGCCAAACGGATTTATGAGAAAATCAGTCTGGAATTAGTGCATGAAGAACTGAGAAATCAGAGCGAAAAGGTAAATGAAAAGGTCAACCGGTGGCTTAGTGACTTCGGGTCGAGTAAGTGATGACGCATACGGATTTACATGAGCATATCATCACATATCCCGCTGTAACCATGTTCGTCTGTTGTCTGTGCATCTTTAATCACTTCATGAGCCAATTGTTTTGTCCGTAAACGTAAAATAGAAAACGTAAAAAATATTCCGTTAAGGGCCAAATGCCTTTGTTACCCTTTGTACAAGCTACAACCTCCTCAAAACACCCTTTACCTCTTCCATCCCCGCATCCGTCTTAAATGCAGTATCCGAGAACTGAGTCCTGCTTGCGGAAAATCCATTTGAACGCAGAGCATCAATTAACGAAGTAATAGTAGTAGGCTGAACTTTCAACGCCTTGCATACCGCATGATGCTCATAATAATAAGGTATGTCCAGCTCATTCACACACGTTTCCACGATTTTCAACGCTTCTTTCTTCTTGCCCAGCTCTCGATGCTCCAATTCGTTATGCACCAGTTCGCAAAACCCCTTATCTTTTATCGCCTCTATATACAAAGGACCGGCAATGCGTATCTTCGCGCCACACAATTTACATTTACTTTCGGTATTCAGCACATCGTAACCATAAAATGCAGATCTATTACCACAAGCGAAACAATGAGCGATGAACCCCAGCCTTTTCATGCAGTCATCAGCCTTTTTCGCGCCTTTCTCCACTCGTGCGATGAGTCTTATGAAATGCGACTTTGAATACGATAGCAGCGGCTGTATCGCTCTGTCATATTTGCACAGGTCTCTCGTTACTCTACCTAAGAGGATACGTGTCGCCATTTCCTTGTGATATTCCGTATTAAGCGGTTTAGCTGCGTATTTCCGTAAGCCGCCGGTATGAGCGCCGCATAACGGTGCGGTATCGGTCGCTGTGACCAGCAGCAACTTCTTCACCGATTTGCACGCGGCGTCCAGAAACGGTACTGGCGACCCAAAAGGGTCTAAGTCCACGAAATCGTACTTATTCTGGAGTAGCAGCACATCCGCATTCTCGTTATATGCTGTCGCTCGTTCTTCTACCGCGTTCAAGTCTATATTTCGGGTTATGAGTTCGTAAGCAGGTTTGCTTCGGTCGTTTATAGCCACAGATAGCCCTACCTCTTTCGCTATTCTGACGCCTCTCACACCTGTACCCGCAAGTGCGTCTACATAAGTCAGATGTGGTGAGGGTAACGAGGAAACAAAAGCAGCTACGCTTGCTATGTCTATATCCCGGCACAGTTCCATCTTCGGGTTATAAAAAATTGATTTTGTGGGTTGCGTCGGCACTAATATCCTTGTGGTTCCCTCTTTTGTCTCTGAAAACATTTGTTATTGAAGATAAGGCACGTTATTTATATACCTCCAGCGTTTAGCAAACCACAAGATCACACAACACTTTTTCTTTTTCACAAAACACTTTCTTTTAGAAAAAGAACCTGTGCTAAGAAAACAAAATTAAAATTTTTAGTCAAGGTTTTTACCGAAGGTAAAAAAGTTGTTGGTAAAGCTTTTCTTTCAGCATTGCTAAAGCAATGGAACAGCGAAGCTGTTCAAAGAAAAGGTATGTGCTAAAAGAAAAACGATTTTGTTCTGAAATCTCGTTGTTTTTTACATTAGCAGATGAGTCTTTCCAGTTAATTTCAAATCCGCCTCACTTATGTCTCTTCTTCCCTTTCACACGTTCAAAAAAGCCTCTTTGTTCCATTATCTCCCGCGTCTCTCCTGTAACAATCACTTCTGCATCTTTTAGTTCTACTGGGGTCTTACAACCGGTTAGGAACATTGCAACCTTTAATTCCTCACCCATCTCTTTCATCTTCGCTACTACTTTATCTGCGTTTACACGTCCGCTATCCATTGCAGGTATCAGAAATGGCAATGCGGCACTGCAAATATCCGCACCTAAAGCCATGCTTTTTGCAACGTCAATGCCAGTTCTTATGCCTCCTGTAGCGATTACGGGAATGGGATAAGCACTGCACTCCACTATGCTTTCCACCGTGCTGATGCCCCAGTCCCAGCCAAAAAGATGCCCTAAATGCTCTCCTAAATCATTACCTTCTGATTTCGCACGGTATATCTCAGCAGCAGCTAAACTCGTGCCGCCTAAACCACCTACGTCTATTGCCGATACCCCCGCTTCGTATAACTGCTTAGCCACGGCGTAGCTGATCCCCGCACCCGTTTCCTTTACAATCACCGGCTTTTTTAGCGCTGCACATACCTCTTTTATCGAAGCTAAGCAACCTCGAGCATCCACGTTGCCTTCGGGCTGAATAGCTTCCTGTAAGAAGTTTAGGTGTATAGCAACGGCATCTGCATCTATCATCGCGATAACACGCTCAACGCCTTCTATACCATATTCGCTTAACTGTGGAGCGCCTATGTTTGCATAGATGAACGAATTAGGTGCAACGTCACGAACCACACGGAAAGAGTCCTCCTGCTCGGTGTCTTCCAACGCCGCACGCTGAGAACCCACCCCAATACCAACGCCAAGCGATTCCGCAGCTTCTGCAAGTACTTCATTTATCCGTTTCGTCTCGGGATGACCCCCTGTCATCGAAGCAATCATTATTGGATAGTTAAGCGAAGTACCGAAAAACTCCGTCTGCAAATCTATTTCTTCTTTATCTATCTCCGGTAACGCCACGTGAACCAGCTTAACGTCGGCAAAGCAATTCTCAGCTACTTCCACTTTCTTCCCCACACATATCTGGAGTTGCTCTATCTTCCTTCTCGACGTTTGGTTCATTCTTACCATTTTATCCACGATTCTATATCTGCTTTATATATCTCAATGTAATAAAAGCTGTAATTGTTTAGCTAACCACAAGATTACACAGATTTCCACGAGAAAGCAATACTATGGGTCCGGCTTAAGGACTCTATTGGCTCTTTATCCCATACAAACCCAAAAATCCTGTGTTAATCTCGTGGAATCTCGTGGTTTCTTACCCCGCTGCTATACAAATACTAAAAGCTAAAAGTAGTGCACTTGTTTATCGCTGAGCACGCAGATAACAGGGGGAATCAGGAAAATCACTCATGGCATCGAGCACGAACTTCTTGTGCGCCACTGCCATTTCGGCTGTGCCAGGATAATGTTTTTCGCGCTCAATCGTCATAGTAACAAAGTAAATCCACCTGTCTTTCAAGTCTTACCTATCGCAGCTTCCACCGAGCTTAAACGCTCCTTTAATGCGTATATCTCTTCTTTCACTTCCAGTTTATCCTTTATCGCGTGGATATCAACGCTTATCACCTTTTGGGCCGTGTCTAAAGAATCCAACCGCTGTTCCATCGAGTCCAACCGCCGCTCTATTCCTCCTACATTTACTTTTATCTCCGCGATATCCCGCGTATTTTCCGTTACGTTCTCCTTTATCGCTGTTACCTCTCCTTTTATCTCCGCTATATCTTTCGTATGACCTTCTATCCTCTCAGTAATCGTTATTAATTTCTTTATCCCATCGTAAACTTCCTTCATGCTATCCATCTTTATCATCCAATAATGAATCTTCAGCTTAAGACTATTTATGTTTTTCTACTTTTAAAAATTTATCTTCTTCGCTAATAAAGATTTATTTTCTTAAGAAGATACGTTCTCAAAAAGAGAATACGCATTTACCTTACGGATTCGTCCATTCATTCGATGAATTCACATATGTTATGTTTGTGCCACCGGCTGTGAAGCCTGGGATAGTCCAGTTACCCGCTCCGTCCTCACTTGCTGTGAAGTCCAGGTGCACCCTTTTCGTCCACGTGATGTTTACGCCTACACGCGTATGGCACGCGAGACAGGCTTCGTTCGCTCCATCCATGAGTGTTTCGTTCATCGCATCGAGCACGAACTTCTTGTGTGCCGCTTTTGTACCATTACCATAAGAGCGGGGAGTTAAACCAAAACCGCCCGCTGCGAGGTCATACGGTCCATGACAATTACCACACTTCTCCGAATATTCACGATCCGACCAATGATTAGTACCCCCATCGCCTGCACCACCATGACAATCCATACACTCGACCGTAGATGCCGCATGGGCTTCTTCACCCGGTGTTGGAGCGTACGCGGGGGGAGCTCCTATGTAGTAGTGACCTAGGGCATATGTATAATCTGTAAACGGAGTCCTATGGCACATAGCACAGGTTAAATCTTTATGCACACCGTTATCGCCACTCATCATCTCATCTGCTATATCAGCATGACACTTCTCACATGGCACGTTATTTACTCCTGATGTGCCGCCAACGGATTCTGAAAGGTCATACCAGCTATGCTGCCCGCTGAAGAGCGAGACCGTACTCGGCAGTGCGAATATCCCGATTGCAATTACCGCAACCGTCAATAACACTATCTTTTTGCTTTCCATATCTTTTCCTTCATGTGCTCCGCTAAAACAATAAAAAAAGAGAAAAATAACCCCTGAAAAAAAGAAAAAGGGGTTATTTATTCTATTGTACCCACCTGAACAGAATTAGATGTGCCACCTACACATCATCGAATGCGCGCTAAAAATCCATTCTTATACAATATTGGTGCTATTAGACTCATTATTTGCGATATTTTTCAACGGTGAAGTTTATATATGTGTAGGTGTCATAAC
>JAPWVK010000215.1 GCA_029241965.1 Candidatus Methanophagales archaeon | reverse complement strand
CTCTTTACCTCTCTTTGCTATTACTCTCGCTGTCGCCGTATCTGTTGATTGGTTGTATTTAGTTTCGCTGACAATAACATCATTCAAGCCATCACCGTCTAAATCGCCTGCGGGTGATGCGTAGATAGCTGCTCCTGTTACTGACTCTTCCCACATGTGTGCTCCAGTTTTACCTTTCTTTGCTATTACGCTCGCCATCGGCATAAATGTCGTTTCGTCATATTTAATTTCGCTGACAATAACATCATTCAAGCCATCACCATCCAAATCGCCTACGGGTAGTGCATATATGAAGGGGGCCATTCCAGTTACGGACTCTTCCCACATGTGTGTTCCAGTATTACCATTCATTGCTATTATCCGCTCTATCGTCATAAAAGTCATTTCGTTACGTTTAATTTCGCTGACAATAACATCATCCAGGCCATCGCCATCTAAGTCACCTGCATAAACTGCAAAAAGGTTGCAGATGTCGTTGCCCGTTGCATTTACCGCCTCTTCCCATAAGTGCGAGCCGTTACTGCCCTTTTTTGCTATTACACGTGCCGTTTCCGTTGTTCCGTCATATTTGCTTTCGCTTACAATAACATCATTCAAGCCATCACTGTCTAAGTTGCCTGCCCATTCTACACCAATGTCGCAGTTATCCTTACCTGTTGCATCCACGGACTCTTCCCACAAATGCGTGCCGTTACTACCTTGTTTTGCGATTACACGCGCCACTGTCGTATTTGTCATCTCGTCATATTTACTTTCGCTGACAATAACATCTGCCAATTCATCACCGTCTAAGTCGCCCGCAGGTAGTGCATCCATGCCGCAGTTATCCTTACCTGTTGCATTCACGGACTCTTCCCACAAATGCATGCCGTTACTACCTTGTTTTACTATTACACGTGCCGTTTCCGTTATTCCGTCATATTTACTTTCGATGACAATAACATCTGCCAATTCATCACCGTCTAAGTCGCTCGCAGGTAGTGCATCCAGGTCGCAGTTATACTTACCGGTTGCATTCACGGACTCTTCCCACAAATGCGTGCCGTTACTACCTTGTTTTGCTATTACGCGCGCCACTGTCGTATTTGTCGTCTCGTCATATTTACTTTCGCTGACAATAACATCTGTCAATTCATCGCCGTCTAAGTCGCCCATTGGGAATGCCAAAATATCGCAGTTATTCTTGCCACTTGCAGTTACTGTCTCTACCCATAGCTGCGTGCCGTCTATACCCTTCTTTGCTATTACACGTGCCGTTTCCGCACCAGCGTCATAACTATTTTTAGAGATAATGACATCATTCAAACCATCGCCGTCTAAGTCGCCCGAGGGTAATGGTAAGATGGTGCAGTTATTCTCGCCTGTTGCAGTTACTGTCTCTACCCATAGCTGCATGCCGTCTATACCCTTCTTTGCTATTATACTTCTCGTCTCGGTATTAGTCGCCGGATCGTATAGCCGGGTATGAACCAAGACATCAGGATTGCTGTCGCCGTCTAAGTCCGGGACTATCATTGCGTACGTATAATTAGCCACAAGAGATTCATTCCAGAGTGTTGTGTAGTTGCCCGAGATAATGTGTATTGGAGATACCATTAATATCACAACAGACCCATCGTCTTTTTCCTTGGTACCTATGTCACCTATTCCTTCATCTCTGTCTATATACGCTTTCAATCGCACGGAACCCGGAATTTGGAATGCAGCAGGTGCCGTCTCTGAGCTTGTATCTATCTCCTGTTCAAATTCGCCATTCTCATCTATTACGATAGCATCCAGTTTCTGGACTACCTCGTCCTCCACGGCAATAGTCACCGTATCTCCTGTGTTTGCTGTTCCTTCTATCGTAAACCACTCTCCGATAACTACTGTGCTTGGCACATCAAAGATAACTTCTTTCTCTATTACGGTTATGTCCACGGAGTCGTATGTATCTGCATCCAAATCTGTTACCTTTATCGTATAAGAGCCGGTATCGTTGAACTCGATAGCGTATGTCCTCATGCCGTCATCGTCTATTGTGTCGTTGAACTCATTCTTCGTTTCAGACCCTGGATTGTCATCAATCCCCGCAGGGAAATACGCATTCTCACTTAGAGGGTCTGCTTCTACATATATAGCCCTACCTGCTACACCTGTTACTGTGAGTTGTACTACCGTGAGTTCAGGTACTTCTGTCGTATCTGCTGTTATATTTATTGGCGTTGTTACACCAACGGTAGCACTCCCATTATTTACTGTAATTGATACAGGATTTCCACTTAAATCACCAACGATAACATTTGAAAGGTTCAATGTCGAGGTTCCATCAACAGATTTCGCTGTCATTTCTATTGTTGCAAATACACCTTGTGATGATACGGATTGCCCTGGTGTTGTAATTGCACCTGCCACCCCTGTTATCGTTCCTGCAATGTTATTTATCGTACCAGGACTGAAATATGTACCTGCACCTTCTTGTTTTAATAGATTCCCTTCGGTTACGCTGTCCCCGTTTACAAGAGCAGGATTAAAACTCAAATCGAATTGAACACCTGCAATGGGTACGCTTGGGTCTATTGTTATATCAACGGTAAATGTTTCTCCTGTAGCTACATTTTGTGTTGATGGCGATACACTGACAACTGTTGCCTGTGCTATTGCCACGTTACTCAATACAACTAAAATAAATAGGGCTAATATCCCTATCCCAATATATTTTTTGCTTTTCATGGTTAGTTGTGACCTCCTTAGCCGGTCCAATGCTGCCCTATCACTATTATGTCGAGGACGTTAACGTTTCCATCTTTGTTAACATCTTCTCGGATCCAATGTGGTCCTCCAGTCTCGCCCCAGTGCTGTCCTACACGAATCATGTCGAGCACATTTACATGCCCATCACCGTTCACATCCCAATCGTCGGCACACGGCGTTACAGTAACGTTACCAGCGTTTACCGTGATTGTTACGGGATTTCCACTTAAATCCCCAACGATGACGTTTGAAAGATTTAATGTCGATGTCCCTTCAACCGATTTTGCGGTCATTTGTATCGTTGTGAACACACCAGATGATGAAACAGTCTCGCCAGGAGTTGTAATTGCACCTGATAGCCCTGTTATTGTACCTGCGGGGTTATCTATCGTGCCCTGGCTGAAATAAGTGTCTGCACCGCCTTGTGTCAATAGATCCCCTTCGGTTACGCTGTCCACACTTACAAGAGAAGGATCAAAGCTCAAATCGAATTGAACACCCGCAATTGAAACTTTCGGATCTACGATTATGGTTGCGGTAAATGGCGATCCCTGTGAGACTGTTTGGGCTGATGGAGTGACACTAACTGATGTCGGTTCGGGTGTTGGTGTTGGTGTTGGTGTTACGGTAAAATCAACGTCAGCATATTTAGAATAGTGTCCCCATGGCAGTATCCCATAATAATCGTCATATTCAACCGTTATGTTTATCGTTCTCTCACCAGGAGGTGCATACGACGGAACTTTAAGTTTTAAGGCACGTTCTACGCTATCTGATTTATATATTGGACCCAAATATATATATGCTTTAGTACGGTTATCTTCTGAAAAGCAGCAGCCGTCTGCGTTTATAATCTCTAAATAAATTTTTGTATACATAGCATTATCGTTCCCATCTACCTCAGATATGGTTAGGTATAATATCCCCTCTTCCCCCTGGTTTATGCTATATGGTAGAACTTTCTTATCAGTAATCTCAAGATTAGGTATGTCATTCCCCCAACCGGTAACCTCAGTTCCATTTTCTGTTTTACTACTATCCCTTTCATCAGTGGTAACGCCATCCGCTATATTTTCAGGCTTGCCCCCCGCGCTCGCCAGAGCACTCATAGCCACTAAAACTACTGTGCACATCGCCAATACTATCGCTTTTGTTTTTATTCCGTTATTCACTTTTTTCCTTTTCCTCCTAAATCTGTTATGTGTGACCAAAATGTCACACATTTTGCGGAAGGGTTTACATCACATATAAAATTATTGCTCAATCAAATTTTTATTACAAACATTTGTAATTTTATTTGCAGTTAAGAGTTCAATGCAATACAACTGCACGCGATTCATATATGAATCTATTATGTATATACGTAATATAATGTAGCGCGATTTCTTTCTTCATCTCATGCCAAATCGGTAATGGCACCTATTTAGCAAATATAAATTTACCTATTCCGTAAAATGCGCTGAGTTACGGATTGAAATAAATACCCCAACTATAAGGAGGTAGAAGGGGGTAGCATCTTAAAATGTTCTTTGTTTGTTCTGTCCTAACTGCTCATGTTAGATTGTAGTATGTTAGATGTTTTTATGTATAGCAAGATATAGTTACAATAGGTGGTGTTAAGATGAGTGATATTAGTTTGGCAAGAGCCGAAGAACTGGTTGGAAGAGAAGTCATAAAACGGTCGGGATTCCGGAGAGGAGATGTATTTTTTACAGCAACAGAACCTATAGAAACAAAAGATGGAAAAAGGCGTTTTAGTATGGAAGGTCAAGTTGTATATAAAAGTGATAGACTAAATTTCGAAGCAGAGATAGACATACCTACGGGAGAGCTAACATCATTCCGTTTTATTAAAGAATAATACAAGAAACGGCAGAAATGCGGGGTTTAAGATAGCGGCTTGCCACTATCCCCCGCCCTTTTTATTTGTTATTTATTGTTGTGTTGTGGTTAAGCTATTTGAACTTCTAAACAAAACCAAAAACGAGGAATACCAGTTCAACAAAAGTCATATAGAATATCCCGGAAATAGCATCGGTATTAATCACAGGGGTTGTGGTGGATTGTAAAAGGATAAAGAACCATCAATGACCGCGGGGCCACACATGAGCATGAAAATAAGCTATTTCTATACCAAAGCCTCAAAAAAACATCCAGCGAAAAACCAACATGCTCAGAGTTTGTAGCGATAGATGGAAAAAATTAGGAGGACAATATACCTGAAATACTATTATATTTGGTAGGATAAGCTATTAACGTGAGTGACAAAAATAAGGATTACGGTGAAAAAACGAGTTTTTTCAACAAAGAGAAACTATGCGAATTTTCAAAGTTATAAAAGTGCTTCGTTCACCATTCGTCATTGCAACAGTTAGATGTCCATTCACGCAGAAATCAACACAAATAGAAAACTTTATAAACACGTTTTTATTTTTTCCTTTAGTCACGCTTTCTTATCAAGATAGGTAAAAAAGAAGAGTAAAAATGATAGAAATATGCATATACGGAAGAGGGGGGCAAGGTGGAGTTACGCTGGCTGAGTTAGTCGCACATGCCGCCATTGCAGAAGGCAAACATGCGCAATCAATGCCTTCTTTTGGTCCGGAGCGACGAGGCGCACCCGTTCTTGCGTTCTTAAGAGTGAATGAAACAGAGCGTATCAAAATAAGGACAGAAGTTACAGAGCCGGATGTGCTGGTCGTGCTTGACCCGGGCTTGCTAAAAGTAGGCGAAGTTGTTTCAGGGCTTAAAAAGGATGGAATAGCGGTGGTCAATACGAAGAAACCACATGACGAGATGAAATCGGGATTGGCAGTGAATAAATTAGCAACGATAGATGCTATGGGCATAGCACGGGAAGTTTTAGGCTTGCCTATTGTCAATACGACGATGATCGGAGCGCTGTTAAAGGCGACGGGGTTAGTTGCGCTGGAGTCCCTGGACGAACCGATGGAAGAGCGGTTTGGCAAAGTTGCCGCGAAGAACATAAAAACGATGCGAAAAGCGTATGAAGAGACTGTGGTGAGTTGAACAACGGTAAATATAGAGGTAAATGAAAAATGAGTGACGGAAAATTAGGTTGGAAAGACCTGGAGATTGGGTTTGTCGCTACGGAACCGGGAAGCGCATCGGCGTATAAGACCGGTGATTGGCGATCAGACAGGCCAGTTCGTGAAAACGAGCGGTGCATAAAGTGTGGAGTATGCTATATCTACTGTCCCGAAGCGTGCATTAAAGAGACCGAAGATGGGTTCTTCGACGCGGATTTGTACTATTGTAAAGGCTGTGGAATCTGTGCGCATGAATGCCCACGAGATGTAATAGAGATGGTTGAAGAGGTGGAGGAATAAAGATAACTCACTCATCAAATATTTGCAACGGGACCTATATCGGAAATATTGGCATCATCGCAGGAATAAAAATTTATGCGTATTTTCATTCCCTTTTTGGCTCTCCTGCACTTTCTAATATAGATGAGCAAATTTTACGAGGTAAAAAAGAGAGACGGTGCAGCGAGATTAGGTAAATTATCGTTAAGCGATGCTGCGCAAACTCCGTGGATGCTACTGGTAGAGCGCGAAGAAGAGCTGCTTGAAGTAATTGGTGTGGAAGATACTAAATTTGGGGATTTAGCTTCAGAAGCAACATGGAACGTACCCCGTGGAGCTTTACTCCTGCCTGAAGTTCATCCGTTATTCACTGATGTGAATCCGTTATTTGTTGATTTCTTCGTGCTCGCCTTCGCTACCAATATGCTTCGCAGCCCGCGTGATTTTGTACGCCGGATAATTGATGCAAGAACCGCAATCCCGTCAGATGTAGCGTTATGGGTTCCCGCGATAGCGACTGCGGAAAATGCCGCTATTCTGTTCTACATGGGTGTGGACATAATAGACGACACGAATGCGGTGATAAAAGGCTACCAGGGCATTTACCAGATGGAGGACGGGGAATCGAAATTAACAGAATTGGAGGACCTGCCCTGCAATTGTACGGTTTGCGCCTCTTCAAATATAGACGAGTTACGAGGGCTGGACAGGCAGGAACGGGCGTTGCTGCTTGCAAGACATAACACGCTGCTGCTGGAGAAAGAGGTGAAGAAGGCAAGAGAATGTGTAAGAACGGGTAATTTACGCGAGTACGTGGAGATGAAGGTACGGTCTTCTACGTTTTTAACTGCGGTGTTAAGACTCCTGGACTTTCACGAATCGGAATATTTTGAACTCAGAACGCCCGTAGCTCGAAACCAATCTATGAAGGCGAATACGATGGAATCGTTGAAGCGAATAGAAGTGAAGCGGTTTGCGAACCGTGTTCTGGAAAGGTACGAGCCACCAGCGCGACCAATATTGCTGATATTACCGTGTTCGGCAAGGAAGCCTTATTCCCGGTCGAATTCGCATACGAAGTTTATAGATGCGATTGCGGGTTATAGAGGACACGTACATGAAATCATTTTAACGTCGCCGCTTGGCGTTGTACCAAGAGAACTTGAAGTGTGTTATCCCGCTGCGTTCTATGACATACCTGTAACTGGATACTGGGATGCCGAGGAGCGAGAATGGGTGTCTTCATGCTTGCGTGCATACCTAACGAAGAACCAGAAGATTTATGAGGTGGTGGTTGCACATCTTAGTGGTGCGTATAAAGAGATCTGTTCGAGCGTGGCTGATGATCTGGGCATAGAAATCATGTTCACATGTGAAGACGACGAGGGAGCAACTTCAACAGTAGCTTTAAACAGGCTGAAAGAGCGGATAGCAAGGTTATGTGCGGACAGAAAGCGACTTTCAGGATTTGAACAGAAATCAAGCATACTAAAATCAATGGCGGATTTCCAATTTGGTATCGGTGCAGGAAACGAGCTTATAGCGAGAAAAAAAGGCGAAAGGCTAAAAATAACAGGGAAGTTCCCGTTTCACAAACTTAGTTCAAACAAAGAAGTGCTTGCGAGAATCGTGCCGCAGTATGGTATTTTGACTGTTACGTTGAAAGGAGCTCGTAGAATTCCAAATCTTGTATCTTCATATAACGTGGAAATAGGTGATTTTGTGCCTAAAGGTTCGATACTGGCTCCGGGTGTGGTGAACGCAAACTCGCAGATAAGAGTGAATGATGAGGTGGTGTTTTGTGGTAAGAAAGCGTTTGGCGTGGGTAGAGCAAAGATGAGTGGCTGGGAGATGGTGGAATCACGAAAAGGCGTGGCGGTGCAGGTACGGGAAGTGGAGGAAGTCTGAACTAAAAAAATCGTGTTTGTTTAGCTAACCACAAGATTACACAGATTTTCACGAGAGAACAATAGTTTGAATCTGTTTTTAGTACTCTATTGGCGATTATATCGGATAGTTTATCCCATCCCTACTGACCCCCATTTCTTGTGTTAATCTTGTGGTTTTTTTACCCTTGCTATACAAATACAAAAAATGTATTTGTTTAGCTAACCACAAGATTCCACAGATTTTCACGAGAGAATAATAATAGTAACCAAGTTTTAGTGTTTTATTAACTACTTTATCCATTATTAATCCCTAATTCTTGTGTTAATCTTGTGAAATCTCGTGGTTTTTTACATCAGCTATACAAATACAAAAAATCACTTCCGCTTCTGGTTTAGCATCCTCAGCACTACAAATACAATCAGACAGATAGAAATCAGCAATACCGAAATCGGTCGTGCACCTGCTATTCCGGGTAAGCCACTCAACCCATAAGATGTGAACCGGTCGCCTATCAAAATAGACGCTGAACGTGGGTATGAGGCAATAATCATTACCGCTGCGAATTCGCTTATTCCCCGTGCCCAACACAGGATCGCACCACTGAATATAGAAGAAGCGGCAAGCGGGAACGTTATTTGCATGAACGTTCTCCACTGCGAAGCACCTAAAGAGCGTGCAACATTCTCTAATCTTGGATCTACCTCTTTAAAACCCTCGCGTGCTGCATCTACTAAAAACGGAAGACTCACGAATAGCATTGCAACCACTATACCAGGAAAGGCATCGGTAAAAGCAATTCCCAGCGTTTTAAACGGTGCTCCTATCACACCGGAACGCATGAACACACCATATAATGCGATCCCGGCAACTATGTGTGGAACGACCAAAGGAACATCCACAATACTTTCTACAACGCTCTTTCCAATGAACTCCTTTCTCGCGAGGAAATAGCCTAACGGAACGCCAAAAAAGAACGCAATCAGTGTGGCACAAATAGCAGCAGAAATGCTTATCCATATCGCCTTTAGAACTACGGGGTCTTTTGCTGCGTCAATCAATCCAGAAAAGTCTTCTGCTTGTGTGTAAAACATGTTTCCAAGCGTAATACCGATAAAAGCGATGAGAAAAAGGCCTAAAAAAAGTGACAGAATGAAAACTTTATCGCGCTTTAGTTTTTCCAGTCCTGAGCCTTTCGTATGTGATTTCTTCGCCATCCCAAAAACCAATACATTTCTTATTTTCATCGCCGATATGCAAAGATATGCCATTGGATATGAAAGCTTTTCGTTTTTTATCTTATCGGAAAGTACTTAAAGAGAGGGGCATATTTAGGATTTAGATGGAAGAGAAATGCCAATAAGCGCAAGGAATAGGATTGTAGGTGTTGTAAAGACAATAGAAAAAGGAGAGGTTGCTTCTACGGTAAAAATCGAAGTCGTCCGCCCCTCGACCATAACCGCGATGATAACAAAAGAGGCGGTGGAAGAGCTGGGTCTGAAAGAAGGCGATGAAGTAGAAGCTGTGATAAAAGCGACAGAAGTAATGGTGTCAAAAGATTAAAAAAGTTCAACCAAACCTTTTTCTCTTTTTTTTGTAAGGGTAGAGGTCGCCTGTCACCAAAAAATCATAGCGCCCTAATTAAGAATAACACATTAACATACAAATCACCAAAAATCAAAAAAGTTCATGGGCACTACACACGTTGCCACTGTAATTCCCCAAAAAAAGCAGCGTAGGGCAGTGGACGGCTGCCCCACGCTGACGGTCGCGTCTAACGCTTCCGTAATGGATAAAAATATGGACAAAATAAGTGTTCCTCCTCTATTAGACTTTCCTCCTTACCTTCAAGAGACACGTAACCGCTAACAGAGCAGTAACTGCGAATATCGCTTCGAAGCTAGGTGTCTGTGACGTTGGACTCGTACTTACCGTTGGACTCGGCATTGTAGTCGCCGAAGGCACAGCCGTGGGTGATATTGTGGGTGTTGGACTTGGCGTTGGCACTACATATACCATGCCCTTCAGCTCTTCCGGCACCGCCCCACTACCTATAGGCGGTACAATTGGCGGCTGACCCATATCCGCGAAAATCTTCTGTCCCGCATTACCAATCACGAACTCCACGAACTCCAGTCCAAGTTCCGGATTCTCTGCGTTCTTCGGTACGGTTATACCATAAACAATAGGCTTACCTGTTTTCGTCTTTCCATCTACGGTTTCCAGTTTCACCTTCTTGTAAACATCAGCATACTCGACACTGCTCAGGTCTATCGGCAACGGCAAATCCACATAGCTCAGATTGTGCTGGACGGCAACGCTCCGGTATTCAAAGGCATAGTCAAGCCCGCCTACCTCAACCATCGCTACGAGTTCGACGGATTTCGGTCTTATGCGTACCTTATCGGTGTTTTGCTTCATGTCTTCCGGCGTCTTTATTAGATACGTGCCACCTTCTTCGCTTATCGTAATCGCCGTGTTGTCAAGAATCAAATCGTCAAATATCGTGTCATCGCTGGAATATAGTTCCGCAAGCTGACACACCATTACCGCTCGATAGCCGCAGGGGTCAAGATTCGGATTTGAGAATGCGTATACCACATCGTCCCTGCGCAGAATCTCGTACCAGTTATCAGGCGTGATTTCATCTGCATACTTACTCTTCTCAGGATTGTAGGCAAGCACCATGTCGTTTGTTGCGAATCGCACCACCCAATCCGCATACTCAGGATACATCATGCTTGGTATGAGCGTGTAATCCGCGGATGCAACCATGTCTCATATCTTTCCCACATCTGTTACTTGCCTTATCGCCGCTATGCTGCCCATTGACTCACGTCGCACGTTCACATTCGGGTGCGCCGCCTCAAATTGTATCTCTGCTTCTTCCAGAGGCACGGCTAAACTGCCAGCATGGAATATTTTGAGTGTTTGGCATGATTCTGCACTTGCGGTAGGAGTGCAAAAAGCAGTTACTGATATGCACGTAATCACTGCGATCGCTATACTCAATACCAAAATTTTTCTCCTTTCCATTTTAGTTCTATCACCGATATGCAAAAATACACCATTCGATATAAAAAGATTTGTGGTTTTTCCCTGTTGGTTTCTCAACAAACCTTTATAGAAGTGTGCAGCTTTTTATCCTCGCACTACATGCACCGAAGTCGCTTTGAAAGTTGCGTAGACTTCAGTCCCTATCTGCAACCCGATACTTTCTCGTGATTGCTTTGTTATAAGAGCTATAATTCCTGAATCCAGTTTTACACGTGTTAATGGCCCTATATCCTGCAGCTCGTTTATTCTTCCTTTTATATCATTTCTGGCAGTGCTATCCCCCGCGTGTCCGGACAAGATTATCTCCTCAGGTCTTAAGAATACTTTTACCGCATCCCCTGCATGGTACTCAGAAACAGCAAATATATTACTACCTATATCGGCTATTTCTATCTCTGCAACGCCATCCTCATTATTTCGCACGACACCGCTCAATATATTCTCAACACCGACGAAATCGGCTAAATCATTGTTTAGCGGTTTATTAAAAACCTCATGAGGCGTACCTACCTGCATTATCCGTCCTTGCATCATCACAGCTATTCTATCTGCTAAGACCAACGCTTCTGTCTGATCATGCGTCACGTGAACCATGGTGATCCCAAACTCTTCTTTTACTCGCTTCAGCTCTTCTCTCAGATAAACCCTCGTCCTAGAGTCTAAAGCGGATAAAGGCTCGTCCAGAAGCAATACTCGGGGTTCAATGGCGATTGCGCGTGCAATAGCAACCTTTTGCTGTTCTCCGCCACTGAGCGTTGCAGGATACCGATGCGCGAGGTGAGCAATATCCAGCAACACTTCAAGTTCGTCCACCTTACGCTTGATCTCGCCTTTTCCTATCTTTCTCGACTTCAGCCCAAAGCCAATGTTTTCAGCCACCGTCAAAAACGGGAACAGGATATAATCCTGATAGACCATGCCAATGCTCCGCTCCCGTGGTGGGACCTCAGTAACGTCTCTATCGCTAAGAAGAATTCTGCCACTATCCGGGCGGTAAATACCCGCTATTGTCTCCAGCAAAATTGTCTTTCCCGCCCCTGTAGGACCCAGGATGACAAAATACTCACCTTCGTTTATATCGAGCGTTACATCTCGTAAGAAGAACTCACCTAAATCCTTTGATATGTTCTCTATCCTTATCATTTTCTTACCACTCCTCGAACCTCAAAATACACGGGCAAAACCTCCGTACCTTTCAAAAAAGAACAGAGATACAAGCGATATGATAATAAGGATGGTCGCAGATGCAATGGCTAAATTTAATTCCCCGCACGACATGTTCAGATATAAGGAAATGGGTAAAGTCTCGGTCTTCATTCTCGTTGCCCCTGCGACCATCAGTGCGGCTCCAAACTCGCCTATTCCTTTTGACCACGTTATAACAGAGCCGGCCATGAGGCCGTTCTTCGACATGGGTAGTGTTACACGCCAGAATGCCTGTGCCTCTGTGCAGCCAAGCGTCTCTGCTACGTGCTCATATCTTGGATTTATGCCCTGAAACGTTCCTCGCAGTATCCTGAACATAAACGGTACATTCACAAAGAACTGTGCAATTATTATCCCCAATGGCGTGAAGACAAAAACGAGCCCCGTCTCGGCAAGCGTTTTACCAAACGATGTCGTGCCAAATAGTATTAACAAACCCACGCCGGCGACCAACGGCGGTAAAGCCAGCGGCACATCCATCAGGGTATTAATCACATTCTTGCCAAAGAAGTCATATCGAGCAAGCGCGTATGCCGCCGGTATGGAGATGGCGATACATAGAATAGTGGAGATGGCGGCTGTTGTCAAACTCAACTTTATTGCAAATTGTATCTCCCGGGAAGCAAGACTTGTCATCAGTGCCGGCAGCGTGGTGTGCGTAACCACGCATGTAATCAGGACTAAAATAAAAAAGGCGAGTAGTAAACAGGATAGTATCGTAATAATCTTGATCTTCGACACTTTCAATTCCTTTAACATTGTGCTGGGTTCCTATTCGCTTCTATGTTTGCCGGATTCACCCTTAACCATATCTAAATGGGGGTTACTAAGCCACCCACTTTTTGCATCCGGTCTGTTGTCAAACCGCGGGATGAAGGGTTTTATATCGAGGAGTGGCGTCCCATCCAGGATGTCAACTTCGCTGATTTCCAGTATGTTCTCCCGTACCCGCTCCAGCTTCACTACGGACAATCCGATGGGGTTGGGCCTTTTGAAATGCCTTATTGAGAAGATTCCATGCAGTTCGTCTTCTAAAAATGGCTTTGAAATCAAAGAATAGCCGTCAGAGCGATGGAAATGGTAGAGAAGGATGATGTGTGAGAAGCCCTCGATGTCTTCGAGTCCGTTAGCGTATTCCGGGAACACTTCCACCTTACCCTTTGCGCCCTTTGCGAAAATGCCCTGAATGGGCGTGTCTTTTTTATCCCGGAATTCCGTGTGTATTATTCCAATTGGTTGATATATCCTCTTATCCTCCTTACCCTCTATATCATTACCCATCTCCCGCTCCTACTTTCTTACTGTATCCATCTGGACCAAACTATTCCTACTTTTCGTTTGGGTACGTCGTAAACCCGTGCTTCTCGAAGATCGCTTTCCCTTCAGCCGAAGCGACGAAATCAACAAATTGCTTTGCATAATCTTTGTTCTCAGAGAACGTCAGCATGCCTATTGGAATTACCTTTATGAGATTCTGCTCTTTTGGTATCTCTATAATATCCGTCTCCTTCTCAGTCCCAATCAAAGATGCTTGCCATATTATTGATGCATCCGTGGTGCCCATGCACGTGTAGACTACCAGCTCGTTTACCGTTGCAGCATGAGCAATAACATTTGCATCCACAGCATCGAAAATCCCGTTCTTCTCCAGTATTTTCTTTGCGATCTTACCACATGCAGCCGCTTTCGGGTCTCCAAGAACGATTTTTACCCCAGGCTTTGTGAGGTCATCAAAACAGGTTATATTCGCTGGATTTCCCTCTGGAACTGCGATCACAGGTATATGGTATGCGACATTCTGCTCGTAATCCACAAAACCTTTCTCTTTCGCAGTCTCGATGTACATCGTTGCCCCTGGCATGTAGACGTCTCCCTCTTGCGTTAGTTCTATCTGGCTCAAGAGCGTATTGGAGCCGGCATAGTTGTAGTTCACGGAAATGCCATACTTCTGCTCGAACACACTTCCAATTTCATCCATTGGCTTTCTCATGCCTGCACCGCTATACACCATGAGTGAAGAAGTTCCCGTTGGTGTGGTTGGACTTACCGTTGCGGTCGGCGCAGGAGTCTGCACATCTTCATTGATACAACCTGCGAACATTACTACCGTTATGATTGCCACTATGGCTATTATACCCAAAAATTTCTTTCTTTCCATTTTGTTTTCATCACCGATATGCAAAGATATACCGTTCGGCATAAAAAGAGTTTCGGTTTTTGTCGGAGAAAAATTTATTTTTCTACCGTCGAGTTCACGGAGAGCGCGGAGGTGAGGTAAATAATTGCCCTGACTCTCTGTGTTCTTTGCGGGCGCCGCGGTAAACAAGTACAAAAAATTTATTTGCTTTCTCTTACAACATACTTCTATGAGCGAAGAGAAGACCATCGAACGTAAGCAGATATATAACGGCAGGGTTGTTCAGTTGCGGGTTGATACCGTCTCCCTACCTGGAGGCATAACAAAAAAGCGTGAAGTTGTCGTTCATCCAGGCGCGGCGGCAATCGTTGCTTTGAACGAGAACGGAGAGGTGTTGTTAGTGGAGCAGTACCGAAAGGCAGTGGAAAGCAAGACTTTAGAGATACCTGCGGGCACTCTCGAAGCGGGGGAATCGCCAGAGGAGTGCGCCAGTAGGGAACTAATCGAGGAAACGGGGTTTCAGGCATCGAAACTGGATAAGCTGGTTGCGTTTTATCCTTCGCCCGGATTCAGTAGCGAGGTAATACATGTATTCAAAGCGAGCGGGTTAACGAAAGTTTCTGACGTTGAAGCGGAACTTGCGATACGGTTCGTGCGGCTGGATGAAATATTGGAAAGAATCCGAAAATGCGAGATAAAGGATGGGAAGACGGTTATTGGTGTGTTGATGGCTGTTGCATTTGGTACAACGGATTAGAAGTTGTTTAGCAATAAGAACACTCATCAATAAAATCGGACACAAATAAACCCCAAAATTTTGGTTGATAAATGTTCATAATTCAACCCTTTTCAGAAGAGCGCTGTTTACTCCAAATATTCGTCTATTCTGCATATTTTAGGCGTTTCCCTGCTGCGTATTCGCGCGTAAAAAAATCGAGAAAGAAAAAGCGATTTGTTTTTTTTGCACTGAATCTACATAAAGCATCTGCTTCTTGTAATAAAAATATCAAATAACTTCAATTTTCGTTTCGGTTAATTGAAATAGTATTTGGTATGTGTTGTTAAGGCCCATGCTAAACGAATAAAATCTAATAATAATAGTGGAATTTCCTTTTTGTCCTTACACGGGAATGAAACGGGAGAAAATATCGAAAGTCTTATTATAGCGAAAACTATTTACCATCTCCAACGTTGTTCAAATCGAGCAATATTGCCAGATAAAAAGAGGAAAAAAAAGAATGCGCTGCGCTGAGGAGAGGCGCTATATAAATACCCAAACAAATAGGAGGTGAAAGAGGAAAAAATGGAAAAACAAACGAAGATAAGTACTATACTAATAACGCTGTTTTTGGTTCTTTCTGTATCTGTCTTTTCGATGTCTGTTGTAGCAAGGGATACTTTACATACTTCTTCAACCAGTAGTACAGCTATTACTATTCATAGCGATATGATAAGAATAGATGATTTCAGTGCGATTTACTCCTGGTATTGGTTCTATCCTATTACTGGAAATAATCACTTATGGTTGGAAGAACCTTTAATGTGCTACGGAGCAGAAAGTCCTGTTTGGCTGAGCGAGGGAAATGTCATCCAAGAGTATAATACTAGCACAGGCAGTCCTGATACATGGTATGATGCGGTCATAAAACTCAATTTGGACAGTGATTTGCAGGATGATATAAATGTCACAAGGTCAATAATGGTACCATCAGGTCAAAAATACTTCTTTGTACGGTACACAATCGAAAATATAAACGGCAGTGATCTGGACAACTTCAGTATCTTCCAGGGCGTTGACTATGATGTAGATGATTCTTATGATAATGATGAAGGAGGTTATGATGCCGACGATGATTTCGTATGGGCACACGATACAGGCAGTGATGGAACTTACGTTGGATTTACCGGTGAGAGAACATCAGCTCATCACAGTGTGGATAATTATAGCGTCATGTGGAGAGAACTTGAAACAGGTTCGTTAACTGATGCAAACAATTACAGCGGAAATGTCGGTGTTGGGTTAGAATGGGATTTGGGAACTTTGCATGATGGTCAGCAGATAGAACTAATAGTAAAATTTGCATTTGCAAACAATTATAGTGAACTTGGAAACATGTTAATTCCACCTTCTGTTGAATCATCTAATCTATCCGGAGATACACAGGACATATTCCAACCAGGGGAATCAGTGTTTGCAGAAGGGAGTGGTTATATACCAAATACACGCTATAGAGGCTGTCCCACAATTACCCTCTATCCACAGATAGCATCCTACCCGCATATCACAAAAACAGTTAAATTATAGTTCCAGTCGAAATTAAAACGAAAGGTTTTTATTAGCGGCTGTACAACTATTCTTTAACTATAAAAGTGAGGTGAAGATAAGGAATGGCGATGCGAAACGATAACATGGGCCAATCGAAGATT
>JAPWVK010000214.1 GCA_029241965.1 Candidatus Methanophagales archaeon | reverse complement strand
TATTGCATTCTCATAGTCTTCTATTGCCCTATCAAAATCCCCTTTATCGTAATAGGCAAGTCCACGATTGAAATAAGCATCAGCATATTCAGGATTTAATTCTATTGCCTTGTTATAGTCTTCTATTGCTCTATCAAAATCTTCTTTCCCATAATAACCAAGTCCACGATTTAAGTAAGCCAGAGCATCTTCAGGATTTAATTCTATTGTCTTCTCATAGTCTTCTATTGCTCTTTCATACTCCCCTTTTTCAGCATAAGCATTTCCACGATTTAAGTAAGCCTTAACATCTTTGGGATTGATCTCTAATACCTTATTGTAATCATCTATCGCTGAATCAAAATCTTCCTTCTCAGCATAAGCAAGTCCACGATTACCGTAAGCACCAGCATATTCCGGATTTAATTCTATTGCCTTGTTATAATCTTCTATTGTTCTATCAAATTCCCCTTTCCCGCCATAAGCAAGTCCACGATTACCGTAAGCACCAGCATATTCAGGATTTAATTCTATTGCCTTGTTATAGTCTTCTATTGCTGTGTCAAACTCTCCTTTTTCAGCATAAGCAAGTCCACGATTATTATAAGCATCAGCAATTCCCGGATTTAATTCTATTGCCTTCTCATAGTCTTCTATTGCTCTATCAAAATCCCCTTTTTCGTAATAAGCATTTCCACGATTATAATAAGCCTTAACATCTCTGGGATCAATCTCTAATACCCTATTGTAATCGTCTATCGCTGAATCAAAATCTTCCTTTGCAGCATAAATAAGTCCACGATTTAGATATATCTCAGCATCTTTTGGATTTAATTCTATTGCCTTCTCATAGTCTTCTATTGCTTTTTCATGCTGGTTCAAATCAGAATAAGCATTTCCACGATTGTAATAAGCTTCAACAAAATTTGGATTTAATTCTATTGCTTTATCAAGGATTTTTATCGCATCTTCACTGCTATCTGAAAGCCCTGCCAAATCAAAGTATTTTCTTGCTAAAGCATTTTTATCGATTTTTTTGGATGTTAAACTATCTATTATATTACCAGAGGCATCAACTATTATTTGCCAAATCGATTTTCCCCCTTTTTCTTTATCTTTACCGTTCATAATTTCACCTTCCATATTTTTTTAGAATAATACCACGAAAAGCAAATAAAATTACAAGTATAACCAAGAGCAGAGTTATTGGTGCATTAGGGATGAATGATGTTATGGATAAACCAATGATTACACCAATAACTGTCATCAATACTTCTTTTCCAAAATCTAATGGAGATTTCTTTTCTTTCAATTTCTTATTCTCCTCTCTCAGGGATACAATTGTAAGATCTGATTTATATTGTCCTCTAAGCACCTTAGCAATAGGCTCTTTAATTTCTCCAATCTTTTGAAATGTACGAAGTGCGTTGTCAAATTGTAAACGTGACTGAGCTTCTTTCCTTTCATACTTTCCTTTGATCATAATCCCTATCTAAGTTATTCAAAATAAATTATCAAAATTTTTCACTCCCTATATCATTCATTTAACATACACATAAATTTTTCGTCTCCTTATAAACCTTTCATTCTTTTTGAAAATAATGGAAAGATACTTTAAAGGCATACAGTCGCACATAAACATAGCGAAAACAGAAGCAGAAATTGCTTTTGTACCCTGTCCACCCGAGAGAGCTTTCGATATTGCAAAGAAATAAGGACAAACGATGCCTTTTTTGGCGCCTCTGACTTCGAGGGAATAGTAAAAAGATACCTGAAGTTAGGAATTTTGAAATGGAATGTGTTGCCGTTTTCACTGTCGCAAAGCTAAGAGGCTTGAAAGCAGGTGCAGTTCTGAGTGTTGTCAGAAATATAGTAACAGAGAAGTTAAAGTTCTTTATTTTTTCCTCACTGCCTCTATAAACCTTTTACCAAACTTAATTACCTCTTCCGCACCTTTTGCTCCATTCACCGCATCATCCTCATCCTACTCTGCTTCAAAATAAAAAGAAGGAGCCCGCTTTGTTGACAAATCTGCTGAAATTTCTATCAACCAGTTCATAAATTCTTCGTCCACCATAACCCCTCTTTCCTCAACACTTCTCTTGAATATCGGTGCGACATCATGAACTTTTGGGTAATCTATACCGAGCTGTGCGAGCAACCCTTTTAATACCAGTTCAACAACTTCTTGTGCTCTCCTTATCGTAAGATTCCAGTTCTCGCTTTCTAAGGCTTGTTCGAATTCGTTAAAGATGCTTTCTGCTTCTGACAGCAATCTATCTGCTCTTTCTTCGTTCTTCATAGCTCAAACACCTCACCAACCTTTAAATCCGGTTTCAAGTTCCAGTACCAACTGCCATCCGGGAGCTTTATTTTTTTTGACCCAAATTTTGTCATTCTCTCCTCCATCCTCTTTAGTTCGTTTCTTAACTGATTATTACTATCCTGAAGTATTATTCCATGGTCAACCACATCTAAAAGAATCCATGGATGTTTTTCAAGCTCCTGCACGGACATAAATATTGGACTAATTTCTGGATAAAACCCCGACTTCTCTAAATCTTTGTATTCTCGCGTTTCACGAAGTTTTAAAATTACTTTTACCACCTTCTTCTCAATATCCTTCCTCCTGCCTTTATATACTATAATGAGGTCTATGTCGCTTTCAGGTGTTCCATTGGACCGAGCAATAGAGCCGAAAACAGCTATGGATATGATTTTCACACCGAACATTGATTTGAGTGATGAGATGAAAATATCCAAAATTGGTTTGCAATCCTCGAATTTAATTCTTTTCATATCAATTATTTTTAATTCTATCCTATTTAAACATTTAAATGCCTTTACGTTTTACTTTTTTGTTGATATGATGTAACAAAGGAGCGAAATTAAAAATAATGGAAAAACATTTTAGAGGCACACAGTCACACATAAACATTGAGAATATAAAAGCAGAACTCGCTTTTTTACCGGGTCCACCCGAGCGAGCTTTAGCAATCGCAAACATTTTCGCATCTTACGAGAAGGTAACGGAACAGCGTGAATTCGTCACGTATAAAGGCGAAACAGAAAGGCAGATTGTTTGCGTAACTTCTACGGGCATCGGCTGCCCTCCTGCGGCAATTGTAGTGGAAGAGCTTGCGAATTGCGGCGTTGAGACGTTCATAAGAGTGGGCACAACAGGTGCAATTCAAGCGGACATCGAATCCGGTGACGTGATAATACTGGTAGCTGCGGTCCGGGCTGATGGAACTACAAAGGAATATGTAGGCGATGTATATCCCGCAATTACAAGCTCTGAAATTGCAAGAGCTTTGAAAAATGTGGCGAAATAATAATGCGAAGCGATAACAGTGACTGCCGCTTCTTCTACGGATGAGAAAGTCATACCCCTGGCGGAATGCCAAAATTCTTTCTGGCAATCGGGTGATATTGCGTATTCCGTTTCATTAACCCCGCTCGTCCAGAAGTGGGGACTGCGATTCTTAAAAAACCTGGAGATGTCCCTTTTTCCGTCGGTAAAGCCAATCTCAGTTCTTTGTTATCAAAAGCATACGAGGTGACAACTCGTGAAGCATTGCAAAAAGCATCAGGTAAATCCGAATAAAAAATCATGAAACGTAACTGCAATAATCATGTTTCATTGTCACTCACTTTCATCTCTTTTCCTCTTCGCTGTGGCACTATTTCAAGCTTCGCATCTGCGAATTTTGCTTTTAGTTCTTTACCCTGTTGCAAATAATCGAGGAACAAAGCTAAAGCGGCTATTTCCGAATGCGGTTGATTACCAACGGCAATGTTCCAGTCCGCCGCTTCGAATACTTCGTAAGGCACCTTCTCGGCGCCTACCACAACCATTATTTTTTCTGCACTTTCTCTTAGCTCTCCTATCACATCAAGGATATTCTCGCCGTACATCGTCAAGTGGCACACTTTCCCTCCCTCTTGTTTCCAGTTATTTACCTCTTCTCGCCAGTTCACGCCTGTTTTAACAAAGAAATCGCCACCCCAGTTCCTCGCCACTTCTCTTATACTTCGCTCTATACCTTTATCATTAGATGCAAGTAGCATGCCTTTAGCACCTAATGCACGCCCAACTAATCCGACATGCGTGGTTATTCGTTTATCGCGTTCCAGACGGTGTCCTAATCTCAGTACTATTAGTTCCATTTATACGCTTTTTCTTTTTCCAAAAAGAAATCTAAAAAATCTTCTTATTTCCAACATTGCCAGTTATTCCCCCTCAATTTCCAAAAGATCGTGTATTAGCACCACTATGAATGATATACAAAAGATTAACAGGAGCATTGTCATAGAAAATATCCAGGTCGCGATTGTATTTTCAATCGAAAGCATATCTCTTCCAATATTCAAATCCATATTGAGGATAATACCAAAAATCGAAAGAAAAATAATGGGAATAGAAAATAGCAGGATGCCCTTTATGCCTTGAACTAAAATCTTCTTCTTTCTATGCCCTATATTTCCTTGTTCTCCTGCTATAAAAACAGTTATCACTATAATGGCTGTTAAAATAATTCCAAATAGATGCAAATTAACGCTGTAAAGGTTAGACAGAACCTCTTTACTGATGCGGATATTCTGATCTATAATTTGTGAGTCAAAGATTATTTTTACGAAGCCCACGGATATAAGAGTTCCCCATACTTCAAATGACATTCTTCTTTCAATGAAAGAGTCTAACTCCTCTAATAAGGGCTTTTGCTCTTTTTCTCCCAATTTAAAATAGCGATTGAAAATAAAAATCCATAAAAAGCTAATAATTATTATGCCAAGGTTAAATAGTCTGTTTTGTTCAATTTTGATGATATACAGAACGGAATAGAACAAGAAAATAAATAGAAGATTCCCAAAAATATTAGCAATAATCTCGTTTTCTGTTTTTAACGCGGTTATAAAAAGTATAGTCAGCAATAACAACAAAGAACTTTCCAGATACCAGTAGTTTATACACAAAGAGAAAGCATACAATACAATTGTTGGAATAAATATAGTAATAATACCTTTGGGGGACCAAATATTGGTCATTTTTAAATCCTATATCCCTTTCTTCTCAGTATCAGGTAAGCTACTGCAAATAAGCCACCAATTGCAAAGATTGCTCCGAATCCCGGTGTTTTAGCATCGCTTTTTGTTTGCACTTCTGGGTCATGAGGTGCATAATCATATTCATCAGGGACACCATCGCTATCAGAGTCTACCTGTGGTATTGGTTTTGTCTCTATATGTGGCATTGGTGTTGTTTCTGGTGGCATTGGTGCTAGTTCGGATAAATGTGTTGGTTTTAGTGTTGAGGTTTGTACGGGTTCCACATAAAACTTTTCTATTTCCTCAGGAATTCCAACATCTATTTCATCAGCAATTGAACTCCCATATTTGATATATATCTCTTTTTGCTTAAGTGTATAAGCTTTATAGCCATAATACCCTGGTTCTCTAAACGTCACAGTAAATTCTACACGGCCTTTAGAATCAGTAGAGTTAACATAATTATCAACCACCACTCCATTTTTATAAATATCAAAGCAAACACCTGTTTGGGTACACCCACCTTTAAAAATAAATGTATCTCCTTGGACTGTTTTTCTTAAGCCATAATTGCAACAGAGTTCTAAGGTAGTAGGTACATTCACCGTAGGGAAACGACTTTCGGTATCCCATACTCCTTGAAGATCGGGACTATAACTAGCATACACATTTAGGTATATCCAATACCACCCATCTCTTCTTTTTTCACTTAGTTCCTCCATTGTAAAACTTTCAAAAAATCTATATGTTTCTGCTTCTACCGCCATTGGCATAACCATTAGCAATATGGCTAAAGCCAATATAATTTTACCAATTCTATGTTTTTTATTCATTTTTTCTTCTTATATTTTCCTTTGTATCGGTAAAAGCATTCAACTTTATGCATATCATAAAACGTTGCACCTTAAAAAAACTTTCGGTCAAAAAGGCTTTGGGGCACAATTCATATCCCTCTACTCTATAGAGAATTTTGAAAAACTCCCCCCCCCTAAAGAAAATAATTAAGGGATTACATAATCGGCGGAAGATGATGAAATAAATCATGGGAAAAAAGATGCGCAAATTGCACTCTAAAACGCTAAAAAAGTAAAGTTTATATGTTGTTATTGATATAGATATAT
>JAPWVK010000213.1 GCA_029241965.1 Candidatus Methanophagales archaeon | reverse complement strand
CACATCTGCTTTCAAGCCAAGCTCCTTGCATATCCCAATCGCCTCTTCTATGTACTCGATTGCTTTCTCCAAATTGAATGATAGTTCTGCCCTAGTTTTGCTTTTTTTGATCTTCTCAGAATAATAGTACGAGAGATTAAAGAGGAGGAGTGATTGATATTTTTGTTCTAACTCATTGCTTTTAACAAATGTTTCAAAGTCCTCGAACCACTCGTTTCCTATTTCTACCGCCTCAACTTGTATATCAAAAGAAGAATATGCATTTTCAGACTCTTTCAGCCATATTTTTCTCTTAAGGGATTCTATTGCAGTAAATAGATCAGCTTTTCTTCTTTCAAAGATATTCTTCCACATTCCGCGGACTATTTCCTTGAATGCAGGGGTATAAATCAACTTCAGCAATTTTAAACTGTAAAGAACTGTCTTTTCATCTGCACTTAATTCCGGGAAATATATATCTTTCCACAACTTTACAACATCCTCTGGCAGATTTTCTATATCATCCACCCTTATCTTTCCATCCCGGAACTTTATCAAGACGGAGACTATGTAGAACGGAGTTCCTGCACTGCGCTCATTTTTCGCAGCAAGCGAAAGCACAACATCATCGCTTGCTTCTATATTTAATTCATTGCAACAGAGTCTAATTAGCTCAATATTTTGGTCTCGTTCAAGCTCTTGTAACGTGATTACCTCGGTTAAATTAACTTTATCCCAGAATTCTAAAGGTATCTCATTATTTATCTTCGCCATCTCCGTAGATCGGGCTGCACAAAGCACATAAAAATTATCAAACTTATTCCTCAACTTGTAGATAGTGTCCCTAAATAAGGGTGGGCGCACGTGAAAATCGTCCCAAACCAATAAAAAATTGTCATCCAGGTCTTCTCTTAACAGCCGGTTAACATCTATTTCCGTAAAGGCATCCGTGATAATAACTACGAGTTCTGGGTTAGATCGCTCGATAATCTTATAACCTGACATTACGAGTTTTATAGGCTACAATATTTTTTTCCCCTATTGAGTTGCGATCTATAGAACATTAAGCCACTATAATCACCCGAAAGCCATATATCTATGTAGCCTATATATGGGCTACATAGCGAAAACAAGAATAAAACGGACAAACCTTTATTTTTGTAACGGCCACTGTACTGATGAGTTCTTTTAGGTTGTAGCCTATACAACGCTGAAACTCAGGTTATAAATCGCGGTTGTCTTTCCAATTCCCGGCGTTCCTAAAATTCTTATGTTTTGATGAGTAGTTAATCCTTCGGTTTCTGGTCTTTCAATATATCCTTCAATTATAGTTGGGTGTATATCAAGAGCGTTCCTAACACCATCCAAATCGCGCTCGAAAATGCTATATGTCCTTGGCAAATCTAATTCAGAAATACGATCAAGGAGCTCTGCTGTTTTTTCTGATATTTGCTCGTCCATTGCCTCAACTTTTTCTTTTAGCCATTGGCAAATCCGTTTAGTCTCTGCGGTGTCTTTGCTTATCTCTGAATAGCATTCAAGACTCACACTCAGGATTTTATCTTCTTTCTTTCTGATCTCTTTTTGGAGGTCATCATCAATATCGCTCTTTTTCAATTCTTGAAGAACATCCTTTAGAAGCTCTTTTTCTGATTTACCCTTCTGTTTGAAGATTTTATCCCTGATGCTTTCAAAAACAGTGCTGGATAATACATTCAAACTAACGCCTTCACACACTTTTGAAATCGCATAGATTAGTGCAGGCGTTAGTAGTGGATCGATCATTTTTTCACTCTTTACTATGCCTTGTGGTTAATAAATCTTTATTGGTATTTCTTGTGCATCACGCATTTAGCCGCAAACGTCCCCGCACCCACACCATTATCCACATTTACCACCGCCAACCCCGGTGAGCAGCTCTGCAGCATAGACAGAAGCGCAGCAATCCCTTTGCCGCCAATACCGTAGCCCACAGACGTAGGCACACCTATCACGGGCACATCCACGAGACTCGCCACTAACGAAGGCAACGCTCCTTCCATACCCGCAACCACGATTATAGCCGCTACGTCTGCGGTTACGCAATCCTCAAGAGGTTTCACTAACCGATGTAAGCCCGCAATACCTACATCGTAAACCGTTATCACTTCGCAACCGCAGACCTCGGCAACCACCCGCGCCTCTTCGGCAACCGGTATATCCGCAGTTCCCGCAGCTATTATTCCTATTTTACCAAGCTTGGGAAACTCATATCCCTTCTTCTTCACTATTACCGTCTTCGCAAGCTCGTTAGAATCAACCATAAACTCTTCTTCCGTGGCGATACGCTCTTTTATCGCTTCCGCGTCTTCTTCAGTCGCCCGACTTACTAACGAAAAACCCTTTGCCGTTGCGTGTGCCAATGCAATAGCAGCCACGTCAGCACTTTTTTTCCCCTCTGCAAAGATTATCTCCGGTATGCCCGTCCTATACTGCCTGTTCAGGTCTATTTTCGCGAACGCACCTACTCTTCTTATGCTTTCTAACTTTAGTTCCTTGCACGCCTCTTCTATGCTTAAGTCCCCGTTTGCGAATCGTTTCAGTATCTCTTCCATCAAACTTCTCTTTATTCGGACGTTAGTTTATAGTTCTTTTCCGCATTCGATACGCAACAGCGAAAAGAGCTGCAATTGCGAATACCACTTCAAATCCTGGAATACCTCTTTTTGGTTTGGCTGATGGGCCTGGCGTGGGCGTGGGTACCTCAGTTGGCGAGGGTGTTACAGTAGGTGTCAGTGTAGGTGTCGGTATTGATGTCGGTGGCTGCGCCCCCGGATAATCGTTCGGATCTCTCATGTCGGTTCCCATGTGCATCTCTATCAAGTCGCTGTAGCCATCTCCATCGGTATCACGTGGTGCTCCGCCGCCTCCACCACCGCCGCCGCGGCTATCCTTCTTATTCACTGTAATTGCTTTACTTGCGTTATTATTCGTCTCATTCGATTCTTGAACCACATCATCTGAATCTGCGAATACCCTAATATTGCGCTTTCCTGAGACCGATGTCCACGTTATCACGGCTTTGGTACTTGAAAGAGCGTTTACCGAGATATTCGTAGTATCCCCTATCAGAGAACCATCCACGAAGAACGATACTGTAAAATCCTTTGCGGCTGTGCATCCACTATTACTTATAACTGCGGTTATCGTCACGGAATAACCTTCTGTTGGACTTGCAGGAGAGAATGAAATATCAGTTGGGCAGAGGTCAGGTTTCTTTTCCACGGTAATTGTTTTACTTGCGTTATTATTCGTCTCATTTGATTCCACTATTACATTTTCAGCGTCAACAACAACGCTAATATTGTGTTCACCTGATGCTGCAGTCCACATTATCGAGGCGTTTGTAGTTGAGTTAGCACGTACTGAAATAATATTATTCCCAATCAGAGAAGTTCCATCGGAGAAAGACACAGTGAAGTTGTTCGCATCGGCAGCGCCAATATTATGCACAATTGCGGTTATGCTCACATTCACACCATCTCCACCCGTGGGGCTTACCGTAGCGAATGATATGTCAGAGGAGTTGAGTGTGAGGTCTGCCAGTAGTGCAGGACCGCCATGGTTAATTATCACCCCATCCGCAATTCCACCCTCATCTCCAACTCCGCCATCTGTGAGAATAATCGTTGTTGTATTATCCCCGTCATTACTGCTCATCAATATTTGATGCCAGAGCCCTGACTGGGAATTGACCGTCCAATATTGTGAATTGACCGGCAAATCTGCCGGGAGTTCTATCGTTACGGTTACCTTCTCACCGGCATTAAGCCCGCCAATAAAGAAGGAGAAGAATCCGTACGGGAATGTAATGTTGGGCTTACCCTGTTGAGGCAACGAGGATTCATTCACAGCAGCAACAGAGCTAAAATAACCCTTATCTGTGGAAAGAGTAACTGCACCTGTAGCTGTTTCTATTAACTCTTCTGTATTGTCCCACAAGCTTTCCCACAGGTTTTTGCTCATGAATGGGTAAGAATCAAAACCTGTTGCAGGATGTGATATCTCGGTATCTCCTACCCCATCGTCGGCTATTGCATGCTTTCCTGTTCCACTGCCATCATCAACGCCGGTGTAGTCAGACCAGTAGTTGCCCTCCGGAAGAACAGGATGATTCCAGTCATTCCTCTCCGGTAAATCGTCTTCTGCATTGATGCCATTGTCCACGATATTATTATGTAAAATTTGGTTATTCTTTGATTCCACCAGGAATATCCCGTAGTAGCCGTTCAAACTGATAGTATTGCCCACGATCTCGTTACTGTTTGAAGAATGCAAGGAGATACCGCGGTTGCCATTAAAGTCCACGATATTATCCTCAATTTTGTTATTGTTTGAACCCCAATACAAGAAGATTCCAAAGACTTCGTTCGCATTTACGACGTTTCTCGCTATCATATTGTTATTGGTCTGTGAAGATAGGGTAATTCCATGAGTGTTATTCGTGACTTTATTGTCCGTGATGTTGCAGTGGTCCACACCATTTCCAAGGAATATTCCCGCTGTTTTGTACGGGTATGGGTACTCTGCAGTAGCTCCGGTAACCGTAAACCCGCGTATATTTGTATGATCCGCGGTTACCGTGAAGACATGCTTGGAAGAACGTGCTGCACGAACAAGCGTTTTAGTGTGACCATTCTCGGAACGGATAGTTAGCTTCTTGCCAACTACCACATTTTCGGTGTACGTCCCGTCTCTCACAATTATAGTATCACCCGCAGTAGCGTTGTCTACCGCATCCTGTATGTTTGTGAAATTTGTGCCGCCATCGTCATCCACATACCATGTCTTTGGTACTGCATCTTCCTCTACCAAAAAAGTCGTTGCATCCTGTTCCCGAAACGTTACTTCCGTAAAATTCCATCCGCCGCTATGACACCTTACATGAATAGCTGCTACACCCGTTTCATTCCCAGATAGTAGTGCGGTTGCCGTGCCATTATCATCTGTAATTACGTTAATAAGGGTGCCGGTATTGTTCTCATTTCCCGCATCGGTAAGCCAAGCAGATGTCCCTCCTATTATAGACATAATCACAGTCTCATTCTCTGCAGGTTCTCCACTCTTTTCTGTTTCTTCCGGCCACCTGACTACCACTTTTATCTCTGACGTAGTATAGCCATCGGCTGGTATCTCAGCGGGATTCGCACTAACCGTCACCCAGTCACTCACCCAGTCACCGCCTGTTCCTTGAGCACATGCCAGAGCAGGAAATGTCAATAAAACCACAATTAAGACCGCCCATATCCCATATTTTTTAGCCATTTTTATGTTCTCCCAACTTTTTCCCTCTTATATTAACCTCAATTTATAAAACACATAATACAAAACTCACAAGCATATCAATTTTATCGGTACTTGTGGTCAGGGGTTTTTACACTCATCCACCCACAAATTTTACCCGCTCTGACAATTTGTAGGACAAGGGCAATCTCCGGAAAGGCTTGCCTCTTATTTCTCCCTCAACCCGAGTTTTCAACTCAAGAACGTCCATCTCCTGCTTTTGTCCTTTTTTCGTATTTCCGTGCGACTCGCTTCTGATTGTTACACTCAACGTCTTCTTCTCCACTTCCTTATCGCCTATCACGGCAACATAAGGAATCCACTCACGACCTGCATCCCTTATCTTCTTCGACACGGTCTCTTCACGATCGTCCACATCCACCCTCAGCCCAGAAAGAGCAGGTAAAATACTTTCGATATATTCCAAATGCCGTTCTGCGATCGGAATTAGCCGCACCTGTGTAGGCGAAAGCCAAAGCGGAAACATTGGTAGAATACCACGCTCTTTTTCCAAATACGCTTTCTCTAACAACGCATACATGCATCGCTCTATCGCACCACTCGGGGAGCAATGTAGTATAATGGGTCTTTTCTCCTTTCCGCTCGCATCCACATACTTTATATCATAGCGTTCCGCATTCTCCACATCTATCTGTACAGTGGACAAAGCAGACGCTTTCCCTAACGCATCCACGAAATTGAACTCGAACTTGAGCACGAAATAGAAAAACCGCTGGTCCCACAGCTCTATCAGTACAGGCTTGCCAGCTATTCGTACTAAATCCTCTATAAACGTCTTATTCGCGTCATAAAAATCCTTTGTGAATCGTATCGCCACTTCGTACTCATCCGGTGAGAATCCAATGTCATCCAGAACACGCATACCAAGCTCATACTGCATTTTGAACTCCTTTAACGCTTCTTCCATGTCGCGGCATAGTGTATGCATGTCCGGCATCGTGAATTTTCTCAGGCGACGCAGACCCACAAGTTCCCCTCGTTTTTCCTTTCTAAACGAAGGCGCGAGTTCAAACATCTTCACTGGCATGTTCTTATACGATATGCTCATGTCTTTACTCATTAGGAACTGTCCGAAGCATGCTGCGAACCTTAAGAACAAATCAGGCTTATTCCCTTTTCCTATCATCGAATACTGCCTCGCAGGGAACCGTTCAATGTAATCTTTCAGCGCGGGATGCTTTACACTGTACATTATCGGCGTCTCGACCTCAGCAGCACCGTATTCCGCCACGGTACTCCGGACATAATCTTCCAATAGCGTCTTTATCAGCTCGCCCTTGGGATAAAACCTTAGATTGCCGGGGTCCGAAGAGGGCTCGTAATCCGCTATTTCCAATCTCTTCATTAGTTCTACATGTGGCGGTACCCTATCCACCGCGCGGCGCTTCTCGCTCTCATACACGAAGAACTGCTTCAAGTTTTCATGTTCTGCGCCAAATTCAAAATCATCGGCTGCTATAAGATTTCCGCCGCCATCCATGATGAAGAAATGAGATTCCGCTTTCTCCTCTGCTTCTAACGCCTTCGATTCCGTTTCTACTTCTTTTACCTCCGCACCTTCAAGAACCTTTATCTTGCGCGATAGCTCGGACAGCGGATGTCCTTTACACCGTAGCGTGAACGATTTATACCAGCCAAACGGGGCTCTCTTTACTTCCACACCTTGTGCATGCAACTTATCGTGCAATGCTCGTAGTATCTCCACGCTCTTATCTGGCGAAGCCAACTCAGAACTCAAATGCGCATAAGGATACAAGACGATTCGTTCCGCACCAACCTTATTGAAGATAGAAATAGTTTCTTCCGCTGCCTTATCTACCACATAATTCACGTTTCGCTCGTCTTCGCGTTCCACGGCAATGAAAACGACCAGAACTTCTTCTACTCGCTCGCTCGACGTTTCTATCTCTTCCGCAACCTTAGTCTTCTCCTTTGCTTCGTATTCTATATAGTCCGAATGTATGAACAGCAGTTGCAATTTTCACGCCTCTTCTTATTTTTGGAAAGTATAAAGTATTAGATTCTACATACTAAAATTTAATATCGAAAGTAGCATGGAAAGAATAGAGGTAAAGACGCGGGAAAGTACCGAACTCATTGACATTACAGAGAAAGTAAAAGAGGTCGTTAAGAGCGCCGGCGTTGATTCCGGAATCTGTGTGATATTCACACGACATACCACTTCGGGTATTATAATCAATGAGAACGAGTCCGGGCTGAAACAGGATATTGTTGCGATTCTAAACGAGTTAGTACCGAAAGGTACGGGATACCGGCATGATAGGATAGATAACAATGCGCATTCGCATCTCAGGGCGGTTCTGCTCGGCACAAGTGTGACCATTCCAATAGATCGTGGAGAGTTGGTTCTTGGGACGTGGCAGAGTATCTTCTTCGTTGAGTGTGACGGGCCCCGGCAGCGAGAAGTTTTTGTGAAGGTTGTTGAAGGGTAGTAAAAATTGTAATATTAAAATTTATGTGACTCTGTTCATTGTAAAGAATAGTTTCTTCTGAAACTCTGTGTAATCGGTAAACATGGATTTGCCCCAGTGTGGTAAAGGACATCCCTTGGGCTTGCGGAGCCCAAGATCCGGGTTCGATTCCCGGCTGGGGCATTCCCCTTCCCTTTTATAAATCACAAACTCCAAGCACTGAATTATCCACTAAATCCCCGCAGTATCAAAATAAAAAAAGAAAATGGCTAACCTTCAGATAAGGTTAGCAAAGGTTATTTCTCTGTATCTTTTTGTTCCGGTGGCTTGGAGCTTTCGCGCACATTGATTTTCCATTCACCAGTATCCTCATCACTTAAGTGCTGGTTCTCTGGTGTAAGTTCATAAACCCCAATAATGGCTGTCTTTTCTGTCTCGTTTATTTCCCATGCCGCGATTTGCATTTCAGGCATTTTTTCTGAGTATTCCATTCCATCAGCAATCATTTCAGCAGTGATCTCTTCTATATACTCCGATGTTTGGTCTTCGGCTACAATGATCTCCCATCCGTCAATCATCTTGCGATGTAATTGCTGGTTCTCCGGTGTACGCTCATAAACCCAAAGAGTAACTCTTTTTATCCCCCTGTCTATGGTAGAGTAGGAGGAGGTCTTTCGACCTCCGTCCCCTCATCGAACCGTACGTACGGATTTCCCGTATACGGCTCTCCTTTGGCGCTGCCCCATTGCAAGGAGTGAGATCAACCGTCTCTTCCCACCAACCTCCAACAAGCTGTTCCTAATACACAAACCTTTTCGGCTATCAGCGTAGCGTCTTTCTCCTGAGCTTACTTTCACCGATTTCCTACTTGATTTGTGCATCTGTCTCACCTATTGTCCGGTTTCGCCAAAGCAGGATTCTTTCGCATAGCAGGCGTTTTATCCTCCCAACTGTTATCAGCGTTCACAGGCACCGGCATCATCGCTACTATTAAACT
>JAPWVK010000212.1 GCA_029241965.1 Candidatus Methanophagales archaeon | reverse complement strand
CACGTAATGGTTACCACGCTAAAACGGGTGAACGTCAAAATGATATTTACTGCTTTTGGCTTTGACCTATATCAATTATGTACGCTCAAAAAGCAGGGAGCCGTATAGGATAGCGGTAGCTATCGACAAAAAATGAGAAAAATGAGAAAATGAACTGTTAAGTGGAGTTAAAACCAGAAAAAGATACCAAAAATCGAAAATATGAGCAATAAGTCTTAGTGGATTCTTTAAAAAGGAGTTAATCAAAATTCTCTATCTATTATTATATTTACTCAAACCTCTTTACATACACATCATCATAAATAGCACCTTTCGGCGTGAGTGTGCTCTTCTTCAATTTTAGCTCTTCTACGTGCATCGCTCCTACTTCTACATCCTTCAGCTCCGCTATCTTCTCCAACACGCGTACGATTTCGTCCCGCGACCCCGCTCGCGAAAACATCTTCACACGGCAGAGCGTAACGTGCGCACTGAACCTCTGTTCCATTGGAAATCCCAGAGTGCTCATTCGCGATTCCACTTCCTCCTGTAATACCTTCAACTCTTCCACGCCCTTAGTAATTCCTACCCATACGACCCTTATGTTTCTTGCCTTTTCCGGCGATGCTTTCGGGAAGAAGCCCACGCCTTTCAACGCGATTTCAAAAGGTTCCTGAGTTATTCCGGATAATTCCCGCTTGACCGCCTCTATTTTGTTCTCTGGAACTTCACCCAGGAATTTTACCGTTTGATGCACCTGCCATGGATTCACGAATTTCAATTTTAGCGTGTTCTGCTCTATTCCCAAATTCATAAATTGCTTCTGTAACCCCTTTATATTCGTCCTTATTCCCTCAGAAAGGTCCACAGCGATAAACGTTCTCATAACACTTTTCCTTTTTACAAGAAGAAAACCTGTGCTAAAAGAAATAGATTAAAGTTATAAATAAAAAAGTTTCTTTGATCAAACTTTCTTTTCCACAGAAAGGTTGTTTGGTAATGCTTTTCGTTCTAAGAAATGGTTTAACTTTAAAACTCGGGTAATGGTGCTTTGCCTTTTCTCTTCATCTCGCTCCTGGTAGGTCCTTATCGCCCTGAGAAAGTCTATTCTCCGGAACTCTGGCCAGAAGGGCGCGCAGAAGTATGCCGCACATTCATTCCCCAGCGCCTGCCAGGGTACGAAATTGCTCAACCTCATCTCCCCACCAGTTCTTATTATCAAATCCACAGCCGTCTTCGCTTCCGATGCCGAATTCCCATTTTCCACTTCGCTTATGTATAAATGCCTTGATACAGTCTCCTCATTTATATCCTCTACCGATAACAAACCTCGCTTCACCCTATCCCCGATTATTCGCACTGAATCCACTATCTCCGTCCTTCCGCTATAGGCTAACGCGATATACAACTTGAACTTGGTATAATGCTCTGTTACGTACTCTGCCTTTTTTATTGCCGTTCTTACCGATTCGGGCAGCAAGGTGGTATTCCCTATCGCTTTCACTCTTACTCCATGCTTGTGAACTCGTTCATCCTTGCTTATCTTCTCAAACTCCACACGCATCAGCTTAAATAATCTCTCCTTCTCCTCTTCTGTCCTGCAAAAGTTCTCAATAGAAAAAGCATATATCGTGAGTTGCTTTACACCAATCTCGAAGCACCAATCAATTACATTTTCTGTTATCTCAGCACCATAGAGATACCCGTCTTCCGTTGAAATCCCTATCTTCCTCGCATATCGTCTATTTCCATCCATGATTATCGCTACGTGTTCGGGCAATCTCCGCCCTAATATCTCGTCCTCCAGCAATTTCTCGTATTCGCCGTAAGCTCGCCCACGCAACCAGTTACGCAGTCCCGCTGCGTTTCGCAGTACTCTTATCTTTGCCTTCATTTACAGTTCACGCCCCCGTGCCGCTTCCGAAGTCCATTACCTTTGATTTCAGCGTGGAAAGGTCCACAAGCGTTGCACATCCCGGAACAGGATTTATGTTCAGTTTCTTTTGATACGGTGTTTGAGATTGCCACGTCCCGGAGTTTAAAAGTAGCACGCCTCGATATTTCGCTATTCCGACGGTATGTGAATGCCCACAGTGGAATATCTCCGGAACCTGGTCTATCACACCATAGTCATGTCCGTTAGGCACAATAGAAACACTGTTCCCATATATTGGTGCTACATGCCGCCTTTTCAGCATTTCCTCCATCATCTCTTCTGGTTTTGAATAATTCAGCCTCGATACCGAGTTAACAAAATCATCGAAAGACTGGCCATGATACATCAACACCAGCCTGCCTCCTACTTTTATGTACGCGGGGTTGCTCACGAAGCATGTATTATCGGGGAAGCACTTCTGGAATTCCTCAGGCAGAACTGGCTGCGGCTCCGCATTTCTAACTGCATCATGGTTTCCTGGTGCGACCACCAGGTGTATATGGGAAGGGACATCGTTAAAACACCTCCCCGCCATTTTATATTGCTCAGCTATATCGGTAATTGACAAATCATATTCCTGTGCAGGATATACCCCTATTCCATCTACAATATCGCCGGCAACTACCAGATATGCAATATTGATACTTTTGGCTTCCGTTTTTAGCCATTGTACGAAACTATCCCAAGTTTCTTCCAGAAATGTGTTGCTCCCTACATGCAAATCGGAAATAAACACTGCATACACGGGCTCTTCAGAACTATGAGTGGGTTTGGATTGGGAATGAAGAGGTAATGAAGATTGTGAATACGAAGAGGGAATAGGCACATCGGGATGTAGAACTCTATTTCCAAACATAAAACCGCCTTCAAATAGCGAACCGGTGACGCCTATTATCTCATCCGGAATTATCTCTTCATGTGGGTGCAAGATCACGGGTATATGCCCTGAGGGGTCTTCCAATACCACTCTGAGATTCCCTTTTGCCGTTTTATTTACTGAAGAAACCATCCCCACTACTGAAACATCTTCGCCTACCCTACCATTCCTTATAAACCGTATCTGCCCACAGTTCATCCTCTTCTTTATTATACTGCTTATCTGCTCGTATCGGTTGATAAAATGCGGTAAGAAATCTGTGTGGTCCACGCCACTGCCATTATTAGAGAACGATTTAATTATAGCTGGTGCTGCTTGCTTTGGGAATCCGATACTTTTTTTCGCTTCGCCCACCCCGTTATTTTTGATAACCGCCGCTATTTGTTCGGTAGAAATCACAAATACCGAAGGACCTAACGAATTAGCCAAGCTTTCTGCTATATCATTGATGTTAAAGTATCTACCGCCATCAGCTTCGCAGTCCACCTCGTATTGACTTAATACATCAATAACTCCTGGCTGTACCTGAAAACCCAAATCGGCAAACCTCCTTACTATTTCTATCTCCCTGTACTTGCCCGTTTTAACCGATATCATACCACTCATTCATTCATTTCACGGAGCGTTTCTCCGGAACCACTTTTTATTCTTTCTTTGGTAAAGCTCTCTTGCCCGAAGAGAGACTTTTTACAACCATTCTTTCAGTTTCGCTTCGAAATACGGTTTTGGTAACGCGCCCTGTATAACATCCACGGGCTCACCATTTTTAAAGATGAATAGCGTGGGTATAGCCATTATTGCAAATTCCGAGGCTATTTTTGGATTCTCATCCACGTTCAGTTTCCCAAATACGACTCTTCCTGCATATTCTTTCGATAATTCATCTATTATCGGTGCAACCATTTTGCAGGGTCCACACCAGGGCGCCCAGCAATCCACAACGACCAGGGGATATTTTTGTACCATTTTTACAAAACTGTTGTCGTCCATCGTCAATGGATGGTCTATTGTCCCCTTCCCTTCTTCTCTCCCCACTTTCGTCGCCTTTATCTCTTCTTCCATCTCACGCATTTTTCGCTCCTTTAACCTTTCTATCTCTAAATCCACCCCATTCGCAATCCCTCGATCCATCTCCCTCTCTTCTTCCATAATCACACACCCTCTCTGTAATTTGTCTATAATCCTACAAATCCTGAATAGATTTAAACATCTACCCTCAAAGATTAAAACCTTTATATTTTTGCCTTTTGAATTTTGGTGTTTGGTTGAGTGTTTACATGTTTTGTAGGACTGTGCGATGGTATCCTACTATGCGAGGCGTCGAATTCAGGTTTTGACGGCGGTATCACTAAGCAAATGGATGTACCGTATTGTGGTTGCCTCTAAACGGTCATCGCCCTCTTATGAGTGGCATACCGCAGGGACCGTGCAATACGGCTTGGTATTGTAGCCCTCTGTTTGCCATAGTAATCATCCTCCGCATATCCCGCGAGGTCATACTACTCTTCGAAAAGGGCAGTTTTATATTTGCTCTTTTTATACTTAAATGGTTTTTACGATTCTCTATTTGAGATACAATAACAAAGCGAATAAAATTAGATCAGTTTTTCGCTATCATGTAGTCCATATAGTTGATAGAAATTTTTGAAAGCATGGATAAATACAAAGGGACAGAAAATATTTTGTTAAGGGTCTATCAATATCCCAGAACATAAACCCCTCCGCTCTAATTCATCTGTAAAGCAGATAAAATCACTGTCATTCGTTACTATCGGGGCTCCCGTCTCCTTTGAATATATTAACAACGACATATCAAGATCCGATGGACACGGTTCTCGCCTCCTTTTCCTTCTCATATGCTACACCACCTTTGCCGTTCCTCTAAAAGACTTATAAAATTTTCTCACTCGTTCTATCTCCTTTTCTGAGGGTATAACACATATAAAATAGGTCAATACTTTGGTACCACTGGCTTTGCCATTTTCACATCGCCTCCATCATAGTGGCATCACTCTTTAAAGAGGTACATAAAATGTGTTTAAACTTTTCTATTCCTGGTGTCGGGTGAATTGAAAGAAAGTGGGGAGGTTATGCAAAACGAGGCAGGCAAAAATAAGTTATAGAGTAAAAAACAAGAGAGATAAAGAGGATAGGGATATCAAAATGGGAGAAGAAATAGAACTCATATTAGAGAAATATAGAAGTGCAGGGCGGATTCTGGCAGAGGTCAGAAAAGAAGCATCAGAGCACATAAAGGCGGGTAATTCGTTATTAGAGGTTGCGGAATTCGTTGAGAGTAATACAAGGGAGAAGGGAGGGGAACCTGCATTCCCTTGCAACATATCGCGAAACGAGGAAGCAGCACATGCTACGCCTTCGATAGACGACAAGGTGGTATTTGGCAAGAACGACCTTGTGAAGCTGGATATTGGCGTTCATATAGATGGTTATATCGGGGATAGTGCAGTGACCGTGGATTTAAGTGGCAACTATGATGGACTGGTGAAAGCATCAGAGGTGGCGTTGAACGAGGCGATAAAAATAATACGTGATGGCGTGAGCACGATAGAAATAGGAGAAGTGATTGAGAATACCATAAGGGCGCATGGCTATAAGCCCGTGGTTAATCTATCAGGACATGGCCTTAGTAGATACAATTCACATGCCCCACCTACCATACCTAATGTGAAGTATGAGCACGGGTTAATACTGAAAGAGAACGATGTAGTTGCGATAGAGCCTTTTGCAACGGATGGCGGGGGAAAGGTAGTAGAGAGCGGTAATGCAGAGATATACAGCCTGATAAAGCCGAAGCCGGTAAGAATGCGAGAGGCGAAGAAGCTGTTAGAGGAGATAAAGAATTATCAGGGATTGCCGTTCGCCAAGCGATGGTTGCCTCAAGATAGGCTGGAGTTGGCACTCAGAGCTTTGGAAAACACAAAGGGGGTGTTAAGGGATTATCCGGTGTTACGAGAAGAAGAGAAAGGGATGGTCTCGCAAGCAGAGCATACGGTAATCATAAAGAGGGATGATTGCGAAGTAGTAACAAAGTAATAAAAATTTTTATGTGCAGTATGTGGTTAACTCAAAGCAGAAAAGGGGGGGATTTCCGTGTATAGAGCGAAAGTATGCCGCGTATTGAAAAGCGATGATAGAAATAGACGGCTCATTTGGTGAAGGTGGCGGACAGATAATAAGGACTGCGGTAGCACTTGCTGCCGTGACGGGAGAAGGAGTGGAGATAATAAATATAAGAGCAAACAGACCAAAACCAGGACTTTCCGCGCAACATTTGCATGCTGTGAAAGCGGTAGAGCGATTATCGGGCGGTGAGACTGAGGGTCTGGAGTTGCGTTCCTCACGGTTAAAATTCATGCCTGCGGAGTTAAAAGGGTTCGAAGGAGAGATAGACATAGGCACCGCGGGCAGTATAACTTTACTACTACAGTGTCTCATTCCCGTTGCACTTTTTGCCGATGCTGATACGAAGGTGAGGATAAAAGGTGGGACAGACGTGAGATGGGCTCCCCCTATAGACTTTTATACCATGGAGTTTCTCAACGCCATTCGCGAGATGGGCTGTGTAGTGTATTCCAAAGTGAGGAGGCGGGGGTATTATCCCCAGGGCGGGGGACTGGTGGAAACGAGAATAGCTCCTTTGTATCACTTGGACGGATTTGTTTTGAAAGGGGACGCGAGAGAAGTCAAAGGTATTTCACATTCCTATGGTCTTCCTGCGCATGTTACCGAAAGACAAGCGAGAGCAGCGGAAAGAATATTGCATGAAAATGGGTACGATGCCGAGATAAAAATAGAGAGAGGGAATGCGGGTAAGAACGCGACAGGCAGTGGTATTACCCTATGGAAAGGATACAAGAGCGGTAGTGCACTGGGCGTGCGAGGGAGAAGAGCAGAACTCGTGGGAGAAGAAGCGGCAAGAAACATTATGACAGAGCTGGAATCCGCTTCGACTGTTGATGTCCACCTTGCCGACCATCTCATTCCTTATATTGCACTTGCAGAGGGCAAATCCGAGATGAAGGTTAGAGAAGTAACGAGACATTTAGAAACAAACATGTACGTGACGAAGCGGTTTTTGAATGTTGAATTAGAAATAGAGCAGGAAGGAGAAGTCTTCGTAATCAGAAAGGAGTAGGTAGGTCCGTTACCCCATTTTAGAGGGGCATTGAGAAATAAGTAAAGTGTAAAGAGTAAATGTCAACATTCGCAAGATAGCTTTAATGGATGATCTAAAGCCAAAAATGCAAGACAAGAAACTAAAAGAAGATTCAGAAGGTCTGATAGAAAGAGCGGCGATTTTGACGCGATGGGAAGTGAATGCTAAAAATTTGCTTGACATCGGTGCGGGACCACTTGCGATTATTGCCGCGCGTGATTTCGATTGCCGGGTTACCAATATAGACATCACAGAAGATGCTTTGAGTGACGCGAGGATAGATGCAGAGAAGGAAGGAGTGGCAGGGCAAATCACATTTGAGAAAGGAGATGCGACCTCACTCTCATATCCAAACGGGAGTTTTGATGTTGTAATCAGTTATGGCGTTTTGCATCATATCGAAATAGAGGAAAGAAGGGGGTTCATTCAAGAGGCATGCCGAGTAGCAAAAGAGAAGGTTATTGTGGCTGAATTGACCTTAGAGGGCTTCCAAAGAATTCACGCGGTTAGCAATTTCAAAGCGGTTGACCTCGAGTGGTTGGAAGCAGAATTGAAGTCTTTCGGCGAAGTGGATAAATATACGGGGACGTTGATGACGGTTTATACACTTTTTCGGTTTACAAAAGAAAACCTGTGCTAAGAGAAGACTTTGGAACTGCGTGGATTAGGAGGGCTGGTTAATGGGGGCAGGTTCTTATAACGAAAGTTTGGAAGGCAACCCTTTCCGGGATCCGTATTCACGGATACAGTGCGAAGCCACTAAATTACCTGTTTTAGCACATTCATATATCCCCTTTTCGTGTAGCAATCCAAACAAGAATCCTGCTGCGAATGCGTCACCTGCGCCTGTAGTATCCACCACTTCTGTAGGATATGCCGCTATCAAATGCGATTCTTCCGCAGCGTTGGCAACATAACAGCCTTTCTCGCCCAGCGTCACGCAAACAATCTTAGCACCTATGTCAAGAAGAACTTTAGCACCTTTTTCATAGTCCACGTCGCTTACCACCGATTTTAATTCGCCAACGCTGAGAAAAACCACTTCACTTCGCTTTATCACCGGAGTTAAATCTTCAAGGCCATATTTGAAACAGAGCATTCCGGAACTGAAACTGAGCTTTGATTTTATTTTCTTCGCCAGTTCGTACTGCATATCCAGTTGTTCACGGTTTACAAAAGAACTGGTATGGAGAAACGTTGCACTTTCTATAAAGTCAATGTCTATATCTTCCATGCCAAGCTTAGCGTTCACCCCAGGATAGATATAAAGAGCCCTTTCTCCTTTAGCATCTACGAATCCAATTGCGGCGCCGCTATAACCATCTTCTTCTTTTATTCTCGTCTCCACGTCTTCCTTCCTGAACTCGTCCAGAATTAGTTCGCCTTCTTTATCTTTTCCTACTATACCGACGAAGCCCGTATCAACGCCTAATCGCGCCAACGCAACGATGGTATTCGCAGCGGAGCCACCCGGGACCTTCTTCACATCTAATATCCCTACTTCTTCCCCACCCGCTGCTATCCGCTCCACTACGTATAATATATCGTAATTCAACGCGCCTAAGCCGATTACTTCTTTTTTGGCCATTTTTCTCTTCCGTATCAGCCATATGTTCTTTAAACTTTTCTTCTCATCGTCAAAAACTTGTCCTTGAACATATAAAAACTCCAATTTATAAGCTTTTTGTAGAAAGGTGGAAAGAAAAGATAGCGGAAAGTGGATGGATGGGTGTAGATGAATTGATGATGTCTTTGGAAAGGTTATCGCATCATATAACGATGTTACACAATAAGGGTCAAAAGGTCTATCACCAAATGAGTATGTGAGAAGACTCGTGTGTGCTGCATCGGGTTAACATACCGAGTTCTCAAATTTTGTGCGGTATAAAAAACACCTTATCGTTCAGGGGTAAGAGAAGAAAAGGGACTACGTATTCCAACCTCGCAACTCAGGCAGAACGATCTCCACGAACCTTGTTGCTACTATCAGGATCATCGGTCCTAAGAATAAACCCACAAAGCCAAAGATCACTACGCCAAAGACGTATACAAAAAGCATTGCACCAGCATGCATATGCTTTCTGCTTATGTATGGTCTCAGAAGGGTATCGGGTATAAAGTCCACCGCAATACCCACAACAATAACGAATAACAGAAGAAACCACCAGTCCGTGTAGAGAATATCATATAAATATGCTTGGATCACAAGATAGATGCTCAAGGGAATCCAGATTAATTTCATACCTACCAGCGGAATGAAGATGCCCACTCCACAGAGTATTGCTATCAAGATAGGTTTTGGTATTACCAACTGAGGCGGTGCAACAAGATTAAGAAGCCAGAAGGTTACTGCCGCGATTAAAGCGGTGATAACTGCCGTCAGAATATTACCAAAGAATACTGCGCGAAGGTCGGAATCAACCACATCCAAGAATTTCTTCGTTAGCTCTGGTTTGCCGCCGAGAAAGGCACCGGTTAGCCAGTCCCGGAATTTTGTACCGTCTTTCAGTAGATAAAAAGCGAGGGCGAACGTAAGGAACAACCGGAAGGCAATATCAAAAAACTTTAAGATACTGTCTGAAAATGTGGTTATTTGTGTAAGAATAATATTCCCCGTATCGCCTTGACTGATCAAACTAAAAATATCCGCTGGGTTTTTGCTATTTGCAATATCCTTAATATTTTTAAAGAGTCCATTGACATAATCCATGTGCCCAAAATCTGCATGAATAAGAATTTCACTCAACTCGATATATGCAGTACTCAATGCGTAAATGCCTATAAGGACTATTGGCAGCATAACAAAGACTAAAGAGATGAAGGCACCCATACTGCCGTATTTGCATCTTCGGTTAAATGCACTGTATATCGGTCTTGCAACGTAGTATATGAATATGCCATAAATAAGCACATCATAGTACGGGAATACCATATACACTAACAGAGCAATGGCGATCAGACCCAGAATCTGCCAGTATAACTTACTGCGTGTTTCTTCTCTTGGATTCATTTCATTTAGTACTATTTCGTAGTAGTATTGTTCTCTATCCCTTTAAATCTTTCGTATTCGGTTAGCGCATTTTTAGGACCACAAGATTACACAGATTCTCACGAGACTGGGCAATCAGAGTTTCAGGTTTGTGTATCCCGTGAATTTCATATCTGGAGATGGAGCGAGAAGTAAGAGTCTCCGGAAGTTCTTCTAACCAATCGCTATTAATATTTTAATCGTATTTGTATAGCTGATGTAAAAAACCACGAGATTTCACAAGATTAACACAAGAATTAGGGGTTAATAATGGATAAAGTAGTTAATAAAACACTAAAACTTGGTTACTATTATTATTCTCTCGTGAAAATCTGTGGAATCT
>JAPWVK010000211.1 GCA_029241965.1 Candidatus Methanophagales archaeon | reverse complement strand
TTCAGAGTATTTCTGCCGGTAGGGTTATTCAAATTTCTTATGATAAGTTATCAGAAATTGAGCGGGAAAGAACAGTTTACAGCGGACCAGGTGGAATCTTTAACTGCGGGTGAGGTGTTTCCTGAATATGCGTGGTGGGATAAGTTTGGTATCGATATAACCGGCTTTGAGGAGGGAGTTAAGAAGATGCTGGCGTGCGATTAAATAAAAATTGCATACATTTATATGGGTATAGTGAAAATAAAGACATAGGAGATGACGGGAATGAAAGCATCCTTAGCAGAAGAAGAGGTTTTTATCGTTAAAGAATCGCTTCGGAGGGAACTTGCATTATCGGAAGCGAAGATGAATTTAATAAGGGAAGAGCTTGAAGGGTTTGAGAAGAGGTATGAGATGTCCTCAGATAAATTTGTGGCTAAGTTTGAGCACGGTGAGCTTGGAGACGAGCAAGACTACTTTGAATGGTGGGGCTTGGTGAGGGGCTTAAGAAGATACGATAATGCACCGCACCATGAAGTGTCAACTTTTCCACATCATAAGCATCTTCCGGGAAGCGTAAAAGGGTCAAAAGAGAAGGGGATTATTGAAGTTCTAAAAGAAGTCGAAATGCTGGTTTTTAAAAATTATGGAGGGACAAGTATGGATAAGATCTCAGTTGTAATCCCTGTAAAGAACGAAGCAGATAAAATCGAGCAGTGTCTTGAGGCTGTCTTCAATCAATCACTCAAACCACATGAGGTGATCGTGGTGGATGGGCATTCAACTGATAATACTGTGGAGAATGCGAGGAAGTTTCAGGTGAAGGTTTTATATGAGGATTATCGTACACGATCGGGTGCATGCCAAATAGGTGTGGAGAGGGCAAAATGTTATTTTGTGGCGTTTACGTATGCCGATTGCATCCCCGATAAAAGTTGGTTGGAGAACATAATCGAAGTATTTAATGAAAGGTATATTGGAGTGGGAGGATTTGAGTGGGTATGATTATTATCTTGCTGTATTTTCTATCTTTTCTTTTGGTATGGCAGTTCGTTGGTTATCCTTCGTTGATGGGTATTGTTGCATTGAAATCAAAACAAAAAAATAAAGAATATTCGTTCCAACCGTTTGTTTCTATTATTGTGCTGAGATATATAAAGAAGAGAAAGTAATAGAGAATAGAATATAAAATTTGGTTGCGTTGAACTATCCTAAAGAATAAAATAACGAATAAAAATGCAAAAAATCGCTATAGTTTTAGGCACAAGACCGGAAATAATAAAAATGAGTCCGGTAATACGGGAATGCGAGAAGCAAAATTTGGATTATTTCATCTTGCATACCGGACAGCATTACTCTTACAATTTAGATAAAGTCTTCTTTGAACAGTTAGAATTACCGGAAGCGGATTACAACTGTGATGTCGGCTCGGGTACACACGGCGCACAAACCGGAACGATATTACGGGAAATAGAGAAGGTGCTGCTACAGGAAAAGCCAGATGTGGTTTTAGTTGAGGGCGATACAAATACCGTTCTTGCAGGAGCGTTAGCTGCTACGAAATTGCATATAAAAGTAGGGCATGTAGAGGCGGGTTTAAGAAGTTACGACAGGAAAATGCCCGAAGAAATAAACAGGGTTTTGGCAGACCATTGCAGCGATTATCTTTTCGCACCCACCGCGAAATCAAGGCAAATCTTGCTTGGTGAAGGCATACCAGCCGAAAGAATCTTTGTTACGGGAAATACGATTGTGGATGCGTTGTATCAAAATTTGAGCATCAGCGGAGGTCGAACAAGTCCGTTGCACGAGTTTGGGTTTCTACAGAATAAATATTTTTTGGTGACTGCACACAGGCAGGAGAATGTTGATATTAAGGCAAGATTTGAAGGTATTATCAAAGGTTTGGAGCGTGTTGCAAGTGCGTTTGAGTTGCCCGTTATTTATCCGATTCATCCAAGGTCTAGAAAGATGATGAACCGGTTCGGATTGGAAACTGCGGGAATAAAGTTTATTGACCCGGTGGATTATCTCTCGTTTCTGCAATTAGAATCGAAAGCTAAGTTGGTCCTGACGGATTCCGGTGGCGTGCAGGAAGAGACGTGCGTATTAAAAGTGCCTTGTGTTACTTTAAGAGATAATACGGAGCGACCAGAGACTTTGGAGGTGGGTTCTAATGTTTTGGCGGGAACAAAAGCAGAAAATATTTTGGCGGCAACTACTGAAATGATTGGCAGAAACAATAACTGGGAGAATCCTTTTGGCGATGGAAGAGCAGCGGAGAGGATTGTAGAGATACTGACGTAACTATACAAAGTTTTATTAGTTTAAGGAACAATTTGAGATAAATATGTTAAAAATTGTAGTTCATGAGATAAGGGGCTACTGCCCGGTATATAATGTTGGGGATAGTATAGTGATAGACGATCCAGAGATTATTTTGGAGAAGACAGATGCGTTATGTACGCATGCGCTCTCGACATTGCTTCACTATGCGTTGATACTGGAGCATGACTGGTGTCCCGTAAAACTTGGATTGACAACGCCTAAAGAGCCAGAGTATGCATATATGCAGTGTGTTGATCCCGGTAAGCCATATACAGAAGGGGGAACGGTAATATTTAAATGTAGGCGAATCAAAGAGGAGAATGAGTAGTATGGAAACACAAAAGATTTTAGTGACAGGAGGCGGGGGATTTATAGGGACTCATTTAGTGAATGAACTAAGACAACGTGGGCACGAAGTGATTGCATCTGACCTCTACAATGCGGATAGAGAGGATTATATCAGGGTAGATGTGAGAAATTACAGACAACTGGAACGAGTATTGGAAAAAACGAGGTTTGATATTGTCTACCATTTAGCGGCAGAATATGGGCGATGGAATGGCGAGGACTTTTATGAGAATTTGTGGCAGACCAATGTTATCGGAACGAAGCACATAATACGATTACAGGAGAATCAGAAGTTCCGGATGGTTTTTTTCAGCAGTGCGGAGGTCTATGGCGATTATAACGGCGTGATGAAAGAGGATGTTATGGTCAATAATCCGATTAAGGAAACATATCAAATGAATGATTATGCAATAACCAAATGGGCAGGAGAATTGATGTGTATGAATTCAGCCAACATGTTCGGAACTGAGACTGTCCGGGTAAGACCGGTCAACTGCTACGGGCCTGGTGAGCATTATACACCTTATAGGGGTTTCATTCCCAAGTTTATATACCATGCACTGCACGACAAATCATACATTGTTTACAAAGGACACAAGCGAATTATAGATTATGTTGAAGATACCGTTGCAACCTTTGCCAACATTGCAGACAATTTCATTCCAGGCGAGGTTTACAATGTTGCGGGAAAGCCAGAATAGGAAAAGGAGATCAAGGATTATTCGGACCTGGTGTTAGAAGCTGTTGGCATAGACGACTCAATAGTTACTTATAAAGATGCAGAGCCTTTTACTACGAATATAAAGACGATAGATTGTTCAAAGGCAGTCAGGGATTTGAAACATGATCCGAAGGTCACACCAGAAGAGGGGATTAAAAGAACAGTGGAATGGATGAAATGGTACTACAGGATAGGTGATTAAAATGGAATACGTATATTCCGAATATGAGCATGTGGTAGTGCTGGTAACAGGCGGAGCCGGATGTATTGGAAGTAATCTATGCAAGAAGTTAGCGGAGTTGAATGCAGAGCGAGTAATAATCTTAGATGACTTGTCGAGTGCATACGAGTGGAACATTCCAAAAGCAAAGAATATTGTATTCGTAAATGGAAGCGTTTTGGATGATGAGATGTTGAAACGAGTGTTCAAAAATAAGCCAGATTATGTATTCCATTTAGCGGCGCATTTCGCGAACCAGAATTCGGTGGACAATCCGGAAACGGATTTGATGGTGAATGGGCAGGGCATTTTAAAAGTGCTGCAATATGCGAATCTCGTGGGTGTGAAAAGATTTGTTTATTCGTCTTCGGGTTGCGGCGTTTACGGATTGGATTCAAAGATGCCGTTTGAAGAGCCGGACATCTCGATTAGTTTGCATACGCCTTATCAGGTAACGAAACTGCTTGGCGAATTGTACACGAACTACTTTCATAATTTATATGGACTCCCCATAGTTAATGCAAGGTTCTTTAATGTTTATGGTCCCGGGGAGGTGCCGGGAAGGTATAGAAACGTGATACCGAACTTTTTCTATTGGGCGATGAATAAACAGGCGTTACCGATAACGGGTGACGGAACAGAGACGCGGGACTGGACGTATGTGGATGACATAATAGATGGTCTGTTGGCAATGGGGATAAAAGAGGAGGCAGTGGGGGAAGCTATCAATCTCGGCTCCGGTGAGGAGCATAGGGTAATAGATTTGGCGAGTAGGGTGAATGCGCGTACAGGTAATGAAGCAGGTGTTATGCACGTGGAAAGGCGGGACTGGGACGTCAAGCACAGACTTTTATCTTCTATTGATAAAGCGAAGAAGTTGTTAGGTTACGAGCCTCAGATGAGGTTTGAGGCGGGTTTGGATAAGATGCAGGCGTGGTTTGTTGAGAATTGGGAGAATATAGACAGAAGTGCAGAGTTCTAAAACATGCGGATTTTAGTTGTTCAAGAACGATATAATACCGATAAAGTTGTATGAATACATGGCGATGGAGAAACCAGTGATTACAACACGGCTGCCGGGGATATTAAAAGAGTTTGGTGACGATAATGGTGTAATTTATGTGGATACGCCAGAAGAGGTCTTGAAGGAAGCAATTAAGCTCGTTAGAACTGAGATTATCAATGAAGAAGGTAGAAAAGCGAGAAGATTCGTTGAGAAGTATAGCTGGGATAGTATTACAGATGAGTTTGAGGGTATTTTGGAGTGTTAAACCGTTGCACGAAAGAAAAAGGATGCAAATAGTATATATAGCAATATCTGCAATATAACTAAGATAGAGGTGTGAAAATGGAGATAATAGAGCCATCTGTGGGAAAGCATGTTATATCTCGGTTAGTGCAAATTCAAGAAGAGATTGCGGAGTTGATTGACGAATTAGAAATTTTAAGTGACGAAGAGGTGATGAAAGATATAGCGGAAAGCAAAAAGGATTTTGAAGAGGGGCGGTATTATACACTCAAGACGGACGAAGAGATAGAGCAGTTTTTTAGCGATTTGGTGAAAGAATGACTAAAGTAGAGCTTTCAGAGAAGTTCAAAAGTCAATTGAAGAAGTTAAAGGCTGAAGAGATAAGGGAACGGGTTGAAGATGTGCTTAAAGATATATTGAGTAATCCCAATACGGGAAAAACACTTAGATATTCATTAAGAGGGTTTAGAGCAATACGAATTGGGAAATATAGATTGATTTATGCTATTGAAGGGGACGCTGTAAAGGTATATGCAATCGAACATAGAAAGAAGGTTTATGAATAGCTGTGAAGAAGGGTGTGGGAAGATTGAAATGCACGCTGTACACGTAACAGAAGTAGCGAACTTTAAAGAAGATTTGCTCAGAAGTCTTGAGTCCATCAACTGGAAGAATCAAGTTAAAACGGAATCTACTGTATTTATTAAACCTAATTTTACGTTCCCTTATTTACAAACAAGGGATTACTACATCGCCCGAATTGCTAAAGAACCTGTTGGAAATACTAAAAGATCGAGCGGATAAAGTAATTGAAGGCGAATCCGACGGTGGCAATCATTCTTCCTCGGCGGACGAGGCGTTTAAAGGGCATAATAGGCATGAGATTTGCAGAGAAATCTGTGTGGATTTGGTCAATTTATCGAAACTGCATTCTGTGTTTGTCGAGGATAATAATATAAGGGAAAAAAGTTAAGGTTCTTTTGCCAGAACTTCTTTTAGAAGAAGCGGGAGCATAAAGATGTGGTTCTAAGGACGCTTAAAGCCAGAGTGGAAGAGGTAAATCAGTGGATATTTTTAAAGCAGGAAATTACATATTTTTTAAATGTGATGTAAAACTAATAGAGGTGGCGATATGACCCCATCAGTGGAGAAAGGGCTAGAAAAAATTAAGAATATGGAAGGATTTGAAAAGGTAAAGTTCATTATTTTATATGGTTCCGCAGCAGAGGGGCGGATGATCGAAGGTTCCGATATAGACCTCAGTATATATTATGATGGTGATCCCGAGGAAGAATCAAGATTCAGATTTGAAGTTCTTTCGGAACTCTTTGATGATGCGTATGATGTTCAGATGTTTCAGCAACTTCCGCTTTAT
>JAPWVK010000210.1 GCA_029241965.1 Candidatus Methanophagales archaeon | reverse complement strand
GGAACCGAAAATCTCCTCAAAACAAAAGTCGCCTACATTCCTCGCGTCATGATTCCCCGGTATCACCACCTTCACCTTGCATTCTATCCTCTCGATATAACTTTTAGCGCGCTCAAATTCAAAAGGATAACCGTTTTCTGTCAAATCACCGGTAACAACCACGATTTCCGGCTCTATCTCGTTTATCTTTTCTATCACTTTCTCCGCCAAATCCGGCAGGAAGTGCGGTTCCACTACGTGGATGTCAGATATATGCACTATTTTCATCTATCTATTCTTTTCTCCTTCTGGCTTCACTTTCTCCTCTTGAGCACAGCATAAACGAACAACCCTGCGATGGCAAATACTGCCTCGAATCCTGGTGTTGCAGGAGTCGGAGTCGGTGCTGCTGTTGCTGCTGGTGTTGCAACTGCTGTTGCTGCCGGTGCCGCTGTCTGTGCGGGAGTCGCTACCGCGGATACTTTTATGTAACCCATGTCTTCTACTACCACTTGCCCGTCTTCTGACAACACGAACTCTAGGAACGCTTTCGGTAACGCTTCCGGTTCCCCTTTCGTTGTGAGATACAAACTCCTCGAAATTGGATAATCACCCGCAAGCACGTTATCTACTGTTGCCGCCACGCCGTCTATTTTAACTGCTTTTAGTGATGTGTCCACGAATCCAAGGGAAAGAAAACCAATGCCCGCCTCATCTCGGCTGATCGTTGCTCTTATCTCACCATTCGATGGCTTAACCAACGCTTTGCCATATATTGTATAATCAAATGGCTTCATCACCGCATCCTCGAAGCAGTCCCTGGTTCCCGAGCCACCTTCCCGTGTTATTACACGAATCGGTTCATCCGAGCCACCCACATCCTGCCAGTTCGTTATCTCACCTGCGAATATCTTCGATGCCTCTTCCATCGTCAGGTCGCTTACAGCGTTATCTGGATGCACGATAATAGCCACGCTATCCTTTCCAATTACTACTGGTTTCAGGTCCGGATACGTCTCCAGCTCCTTCGCTTTTACGTCCCTTGACGCTGCACCTATATCTATCGCACCTTCACCTACCGCCTTTACACCATGACCCGAACCGCCACCCGAAACAGATATTCTTAGATCGGGGTTCTCTCCCATAAGAAGCCGCGCACATTCCTGATTTATCGGTAGCACGGTTGTAGAACCCGCAATTGTCAGTTCGCCCGAAAGCTCCGCTGCTTGCGCAGACGCTAAAACTGTCCCGGTTGCGATTGTCGCTATCGCTACTATCACTACTGCCGTTATCCCTATCGCCTTTATTTTCTCCATTTTTACTTATCTCTATACATGCAGAATGAAAAGGCTATATAAACTTTTCGATTTTTACGTGATTTTGCGGTGTAATATATATAAATGACAGAGAAATATTTATTTGACAATAGAATCAATCTCAAATCTCGCTTTTCTTGAAGAATATTTGATAAACCTTTTTGTTTGCAAAAAGGGTTTACGTACATCTCACTATCCAAAAGAACTCGGCCCCCTTCTCCTCCCACAAATCCGAAATGAGTTCCTGTTCATATCCAAAGAGCGCATCGTTATCCATGACACAAACAAAAAACTTATCAGGGTGACTTGTTATTCCTTATCGTTGTCAGGCAACGTGTTCCGTGATGCGACAAAAGCGTCTACACCGTCTCGAGTAGTTTCGTAGATGTGATCGGCCCCAATTGCATCTTCGACCCCCATCCGGCGCATCTTGTCTCGCAGTGGGTCCCTCACATGGGAGAGGAGCATAACAATATTTTTACTGTTCAGCTCCGTGTTCAGCTTTATCAGCCGATCTGCGCCTGTGATGTCAAATATCATTCATGGCTTATGCGAAATGTTTTTTCGAACTGATGCGTCTTGGTTTTAACGTAGACAAAAGATAGCTAATTGCGCTACACTGGCTCCGTGCCTGCGGCATTTCGCCCAAATCCTGCTTCGCATGACTTCAGATACTCTCAAACGTTAAACGCCATGCCCATGAATATTCTTAATATCTACAACAGGACTATGATAGATTAGGGATACGACCATGTCTAAAACCGCGGGACTCGTCAGATTAGCCGTACTGAGTGGGATTACAGAAGAGCATTCCGAGATGGCAGGCTATTATTTTGAATCCATCGAAATTGTGAAGAGGAACAATAGGCAATTTACTTACGTATGGCTTTTATAGATAAGTTCAAGACAAAGGAATCCTCATAAGGCTATTCTTAAATACCTATGCCCTTATGTTTATAGCATGTTAATCGGTGGTTTTCAGCGCTTTTCGTTAATAGACTATCCCGGCAAGATATGTGCGATTGTGTTCACCCAGGGCTGCAACTTCAGATGCCCATACTGCCACAACCCGGAACTGGTGGACCCGAAACTCTTCTCGCATCCTATCCCGGAGGGCGACATATTTGCTTTTTTAGAAACTCGAGGTGGAAAGCTGGATGCGGTAGTAATAACGGGTGGCGAACCAACACTGCAGCCCGACCTGATAGATTTTATCAGTAAGTTAAAATCAATGAACTACCTGGTTAAACTGGATACAAACGGTAGCAATCCCAGGATTTTAAGAGAGTTGATTGAACTAAATATCGTGGACTACATTGCGATGGACGTAAAAGCACCTCTGGAAAGATACCGAGAGATTACTAACTCTAAAGTGGACCCAGCGAAAATAAAACAGAGCATCGAGTTAATCATGCAATCCGGATTGGATTATGAATTCAGGACAACAGTAGTAAAATCGCAACTCGGTAAGAATGACATTTTGGAAATAGGTAAGCTGATACGCGGTAGTAAACGTTATGTCTTACAGAAATTCGTACCCACAAAAGTTCTGGACCAAAAATATCTTGAATGTGTGATGTACACAGATGAAGATTTAGAATGTTTGAGGGATGCGGTAAGAAGTTATGTAGGAGAATGCGTGATGCGATAGGATGACCACGAGATTACTCATATGAGAAAGGTTGTTTCCGTTAAAGGATGCCGCCTAAATATAAACAATGAAGTAGTTTATTAACTAAGAGATGGAACTGAATGAGCTATTGGACATAGGCGATTTTATGCTGGTAGAAACGAGCTATGCCGAGCAAAGGGGGATAGGCAAAACGCTCGATTATCTCAGTAAAGTAAAAGCAGAAGACGTGATAGAAGCGATAAGGATATACGATGAGAACAAAGAGCTGATAGGTATTGCCACACATGACAGAGAGTTGGGTTTCTGGATCATCTTCACAAGTGTCATCGCAGATAAATGGAAGCAAGAAGATTTTGCGAGAGTTGCAAATACGATAAAAGGCGCGGCAGAACGAGAAGTAGAAGTTAAGAGGGAGAAATTCTGTGAAGGACTGAGGGAGTTTTATTCCATCGGGTTGGTGAACCGATTATTTTGCGATTGTGATTTGAAAGAAGATAGTTTTTATCCGCAGGACCGGGTAGAGACATTGAAGAAGGTGCTAAGCGATTTTTTTAGCGAATATGACCTGAGCAAAGATGCGAAGACACTTGAGATTGGCTGTGGCGATGGCGGTGCAACAATAGCACTACACGAATTGGGTATTTCCCCCATCACCATAGATGTAAACAAGTGCGATATTTGCAAAGGCGTGGAGGAAGGAGTGTTAGAACCCAAGGATAGCTTTGTATTGGATTGTTCCGCCCTATCCGCCTTCTTTAATAGAGATTTTGATGCCGTGTTCGGTTTTATGGTGGGGAAGCTCACGCCTTCTGAGCTATTTGCATGGGAGAAAGTGTTAATAGAAGTCCCGAAGGTGTTAAAAAATAAAGGGAAGGTTTTATTCACGGTTTCGAGCGAAGAAGAAGCGATAATTGTAAAGGATTTTTTTAAAGACGATTTTGAAGCTGAGATAAAAGAGAATAAAGAAAGTAACGGGTATTTTGACTTGTGGCTATATATGGGTAAACTAAGAGAATAGAACGCTATAAACTATCGTTTGCGCACTTTTTTCATTATTTGTTCCTGACGCATCTTACGCCTATCATCTATGTTCGAAATCCATGCTTCGTGCTTCGTGTATATGTACTCTTTCGCATCCATCAATGTCTCGGGCGAATCACTCCATAAGAGTATTCGGGGCACATATTCCTTCGTTGGTAAGTCTGATTGCCTATCAAAAGCATCATCAGGCGGCTTCTCCTGGTCTAGTTCCAATCCAAATTTCTCCACGGCTTCAAATACTATACCAGTAGCTATCGCCCTTGGTATAGGTAACGCATATTTTTTCTTTTCTTCCATTTTTGCTCAACCGCCGCCGCCGCCTTCGCCGGGCATGGACATTGCAGTCGTTTCATCCATTTCCTCTTCCGCATAACAGTCTATGCAAAGGATTCTTCCGGCTATCTCCAGAAATTCGTCCACTTCTTTGCCACACTTAGAGCACCTTATCTTCTTTTCTTTTCTACCGCCCTCCTCTGCCCTCTCGGCTTCTCGTTCCATCCACCGTTGTGTCCGCTCTTTTGCTGTTTCTTTCCGCTCTGCCATTTTGATATTTCATTATTACATCTTGTTTTATATAAAAGGTGTGGATTAAGCCAAGAATACCAGGAATGTATCTTTCATTAACCGAGTAAGTTTTTAATCCCAAGTGTATATCTAATTCTAATCTAAACATTCAGGTAAATCACATGACATTGGAAATAGACGTAACGATAAAACTGAAGCAAGGAGTTGCAGATCCCGAAGGCGAGAACACGAAGAAAGCGTTGAACCTGCTTGGGTTTCGGGCGGTGCGTGGCGTAAAAACGATGAAGACGTTTAAGATAGAGGTAGAGAGTCAGGATGAAGAGAAGACGAAGAGAGAAGTAGAAGAGATGTGCAAAAAACTTCTCGCCAATCCTGTGATACACGATTATGAAATAAATGTAGTGAAGCGTGAAGGGTGATAACCAAATGAAAGGACGGGTCAGTAGTACAGCAGCGATAGACCCATGGGGTGTTACGGATATAAAAGATTATTCAAGGCTTTTTGAAGACTTTGGTATTTCGCGGTTCGCGGATGCTTTGAAGCAGATAGAGCAGCCGCATTTGTACATGCGAAGGGGTATAATAGTGGGCCATCGCGGGTATGAAGACGTTCTCAGGGCAATGCAAACGAAGAGCAAATTCGCGGTGATGAGCGGATTCATGCCTTCCGGGCGGATTCATCTGGGCGGTAAGATGGTGATGGATGAGATTATATGGCATCAGCGCATGGGCGGCGACGCTTTTGCGTGCATTGCGGATATGGAATCGCATTCTGTCAGAGGTGTCTCATGGAAACAATGCAAAGAAATAGGAGTACATGAGTACATACTGAGCCTTGTAGCGCTTGGTTTTGATGTCGATAAGGGGCATATATACTTCCAATCCGCAAACGAAAAGCTACGTAATCTCGCTTTTGAACTTGGAACAGAGGCTAATTTCAGTGAAATAAGTGCGATATACGGGTTTTCTGGTGATGTTAACATATCTCACATGATAAGCGTACTGGTGCAGAATGCCGACATACTACAACCACAGTTGTCCGAATATGGTGGTCCTAAACCGGTGGTCATCCCGGTTGGCGTTGACCAGGACCCGCATATTAGACTGACGAGGGACATAGCATCGCGAATGCGGATGTTCCGGGTGGAGAAGCGACAGGATAATAATCAAAAGCCGTATATTAGCATACGCGAGAAACAGGCATATAAAGGCGCTTTGGAAGCGGTAGCAAGTAGAATCGAGGCACCGAAAAAAGTATATGAGATGCACATAGATGTGTTCGGCATCGAAGCCAGCGAGATTGACAGGAATATACTTGATATAGAGGAAATAGTACGTGCAGTTGAGCTTGAGTATGGTGGCTACGGCTTCTTTTTACCGGCTGCTACATATCACCGGTTTATGCAGGGGTTGACAGGTGGGAAGATGTCTTCAAGCGTCCCGGAGAGTTATATTGCACTAACAGAACCACCGGAAGAAGCCGCGCGTAAGGTGAAGCAGGCGAAGACGGGTGGAAGAGCAACGGCTGCAGAGCAGAAGAGATTGGGCGGGTTACCAGAACAGTGCACGGTTTATGATCTTATGATGTTTCATTTGGTAGAAGAAGACGCTCAGATGAAAGAAATATTTGAGGAGTGCAAAGCCGGTAAGCGCACGTGCAAAGCGTGTAAGTTGGAGGCTGCGGAGCTTATGCACGCCTTTATAAAGAGGCATCAAGAAGAACGAGAAAGGGCGAAGGAAGTATTAAAGGAGCATGAGGTTTATAAGCATTGGTTACAGATTTAGCCGTGCGTAATTGTTGAGGGCTTTGGGTAATTTCAAATCAAAATAAAGCCCTAACGGCATTCACATCTCCATCTTATTCATCTTAGTGTACACCTAAATTCATATATGCAATGGTACTGGTATATTCCCGCACTCCTGGCATCACTTCTATGGGCAGTAGTAGTGATAGTGGACAAGTTCGTACTGACACACCACATTAAAGATGCCTACTCCTACCAGCTTTTCCTGACCATCACCCTGGTACCCATTGCCCTGATTCTCTTTTTCTGCTCGTGTTTTCACCATTCGGTGTTGCTCTATCTCTTGATTCTCCTGCTCGGTATGATATTTGGGCTGGTTTTTGTGCTTTACAACAAAGCGTTGCTGGTAGAAGAGGTTTCGAGGGTAACACCCTTATTTTACCTGTCGCCTCTTTTTGTGCTACTATTATCCTCTTCCTTCCTTGGTGAGCACCTTTCACCCAAAAGCTATATTGGCATTGGGCTTATGGTCTTAAGTGCGATTTTAGTGTCGTTTCGATGGCGGGAACGTAAGTCCTTCTCTATCTCGCCGGCACTGTTCATGATCTTATTTCTGGATTTACTGATTGCGGGCAAGGATGTAATCGCAAAATTCCTGTTCTCGTACATTGACTATTGGACCTACCTCTTCTGGTTCGTGCTCGGTAACATTGTGATAAGACCTTTTCTCTTATTTCTACAGGGCATAAAGATACGATTCATTGCCGATATGAAGTCGCTTAAGCCAAAAATATATCTGCTCTGTTTCATTAACAGTGCCCTTGCATGGCTGGGTTATGTTTTATACTTCGATGCGATTTCCAGGACGTATGTCTCGCTCGTGAGTGCGATACCGTCAACACAGCCTTTTTTTGTATTCATATTTGCAACACTGCTCGGTGTGTTTTATCCGGAGTTGATAAAGGAGAATATAAGTGAAAAGTCCGCGGTCATCATCAAAGGGATTGCAACGGTAATGATCTTAGTCGGGGCGTATTTGATTGTATCATAAATTAAATTAACATATCTTTAATTTTAGTTTCAAATATCTGTTTAAAAAATTAGATACTATTGTACGGCAAATAATAAACGACTGTAAGCGGTAATTTGTGGATTAGTACGCTATATTATTATTACTCCGAAATCCGTAGAAGTAACAGGTTTTTATAGGTAAACACAAAATATAAAGCTGTCCCTTACTTGGTATGGCACAAATCCATGTGGGGGCTAAAAAGGGAAGAAGGTAGGTAAAAGAAAAAGAGGGATAAAAAAAGTTAGGAGGTGAAAGAAGAAGATGGAAAGAAAAGAAGTGCTTTCGATAGCGACTATCCTGTTAGTAGGGATATTCATTGTAAGTATTGTGGGGATAGCAATAGCGATACCCGGGAACTCAGGCGAAGCGACTTCAAGGGTTTTTGTTTCAGGTAATCCTGCGAGTACATTTATTGTCAAAAACACTTTTGCGGCGCAGCATGAATTTGAGGGTGGGTTTACGGTGGAAGTAAGTGCTAAAGGTTTAGCAGCACTTGAAAAGATACCTGGGATTCACTTAGAAGCAGTTCCCTTGTACTATGTGTCAGGAAAACCAGTTTGCGGTAATGACATAATAGAAGGCGGAGAGAAATGTGGTGAACCAGGGTTGCCTGAGTGTCCAGAAGGATATGCATGTGAGAACTGTAAATGTGTTGAAGAGACAGCACCACCTGAGAGGTCTTGTTATCCAAGCAATCAAACGCCATGGGGCATAGAGAAAGTCAACGGTGGTTCTGGTGGAACAGGAATTAAAGTAGCTGTTTTAGATACAGGAGTTTACAGAGACCACCTAGATTTGAAAGCCAATATAGTAGATTGTAAAGACACAACAAAGAGAGGTATCAAAGACGGTTGTGCAGATAGAGATGGACATGGAACGCATGTTGCAGGAACGATATTAGCCCATGCAGGAAGTGATGGCAAGGGAATTTATGGAGTAGCACCAGAAGCGAAATTAATGGCAATAAAAGTTTGTGGACCCCGTGGCTGTTGGTGTGACGATATAGCAACAGGGATTAAGTATGCAACAGATAACGGAGCAAATATAATTTCAATGAGTTTGGGAGGGAACACACAAAGTTCTCTAATCAACGATGCGGTTGATTATGCAGTAAGCAATGGAGTTTTGGTAGTTGCAGCGGCAGGGAATGATGGTCCAACGGACGGTAGCATAGATTATCCAGGGGCAAATGTAAAAGTAATAGCAGTTGGAGCAATTAATAGAGGGGAATTTGTACCAGATTGGTCATCCAGGGGAATAAATAATGGAGATTACGTGGTAGAAGAAAGAGAAGTAGAATTTGGCGCACCCGGAGTATCAGTGGAATCGACATGGAAAGATGGATGTTATAATACGATCTCAGGGACATCAATGGCAACACCGCATGTATCGGGATTGGCAGCTAAACTATGGTATACCGATGCAGAAACGACAAGAACAAAGCTGCAAGAGCTGGCAAAACTACATGACTTATATACGGAAGGCGATGACATTGCCACTGGTTTTGGACTGCCCATAGCACCATAGGGGCTAAAGGACTGAGATCACCTTCTCCTTTTTATTTTTTATTTTTATTTTTAACGCTTCGGATTCTTCGCGCACAAAAATAAAATACAGATTTAGCTTCTTCATCCATAAAAAGGTCTTAGCTTCAATACTTCAGCGTCTGTTTAAAATACCACTGGATTTTAAGCCGACGCGAATATCTTTATCCGTCATTGGTAAGATGAAGAGTTTGAGGGTCAGATACAATAATTCCTTATCGTCAGTGGGGCGCATCAAACCCTCTCAAAAACATACACCAAAAATTGTGGAATACCGGGTGCTGAGCCTGTAAGAAGTCCTCACTGTATTCGTGTAAAAAATTGAAACTGCGATAGAACGTTTACTTCGCCGCTAAAAAAATTCTAAAATCGTCTTATTCTTGCAGTCTGCTATAATCAAAATAAAAAAGAAAAAAGAAAAATATTTTAGTCGTTTCTTCTGTGCTTGCGGTGGTTGAAGAAGAACAGTAGTCCAAGTATCATAGCGACGGGTATGGCGATTGTTGCGAATTCCGGGACATTATAAAATGCACCATCATGTGACCATGCCGTATGGACATCCGTAGTCACATTTTCTGCATAGAAGTAGAGTATAATCCCCGCGGGTGGTATTTCGTTGAAGTTTATAGTGACCGGGACTCTGATATGAGGCTCAGCGTATTCAGGATGGAACGTACTTAAATCATCGACATCGCCTATATCATCAGGATTGCCAAGCTTAGGTAGGTCTCCGATGAAATAGCTATTACCCCATCCATCCCGCTGCTCACCACTGTTATTTATAAAAATGAATTGGCTTTGCGGAAACGTTTCGGGTGTTTGACCCACAACGTTTGGCGTTTCTGATGGAACCTCTGGTTGAACTTTCATGGCCACCCCAATTGTTATGTCATCTATACAGGATTTATAACTTGCATTCACCAAAAAATATAAGTTTATATCCTCTGCTTCTCCGATTCCACCTTGTAATGTCTTACATAATACTAAAATATTATCCGTATACGTTCCATCTAATAAAACATCCTTTATTACCGTTTGACTTAAAAATACATCCTCAGTTTCCTCAGTGTATCTGGTGGGATTTTCGGGAACTACCCATAGGTTTGTTTCTGCTACTGCCGGCGTTGCAAGCACCATCATCGCGGAAAGCACTACCAACCCTGCAAAAAGCACGGACCCTACTTTTTTTCTGTCGTTCATTTTTCTTTTTTTAGCACCTCCTATTTTTGTGCCTTTATAAAATGCTCCGCTTCGGCGTTTTCCTTCTTCGCCTTTTTTGATCCTTCATATACCACGCGCCACATAAGGGGCCTTTTTAGCCTGCCTCACGTTTGGCAATGTTGTCCAAGCCGAGCACTATTAATATATAGACGATTTGCCACTTTAAATGCTTTTCGCTTTCTTACCGTATTCTTACCGATAAAATATTACACAACCCTCGTTTTTGTGCTTCAACTTTTCAGTGCACGTTCCTGCAAATCGAAGCAAATTTTATTTCCAATATCACAAACAAAAATTAACAACATCACAAAATTTTTGCTGACTAACAGAAAAGCTTATGTATAAGCAAGCAACCCCGTGCAAAAAGTTTTTATTTCTGCCGCACTCCCTCCCCGGGAAGGGGTGCAACCCTAAAAACCATGCAAACTTCTCGAATGCTCGTACCCACGAAGTAAACCCCACCCTTTTGGAAAGGGTAGGGGCAAATCTCTTGATTTTTATGGCACTGCCTAAATAGTGCATAACTTCGTATTGAGCAGGCATAAAAAAACGGGAAGTATATTTATTGAGCCTACCTACTTCCCTTCCTTCCTCTTCACTATTATCTTCCCGATGCGAATGTCCGCGTCCTTCAGCGTTATTACAAGAGGCGAACCACCACCTGCTGTTAGCATGGACGTAACAGGAACTTCAACACCCATAGGTACACCTGCTTCAATCGGCACCGCTGGTTTCTCTGCAACAGTAGGAACTGCTGCTGCTTCCGCAGTTACAGCCAATCCTTCGGTTACCTGCACACCATCAACCTCTCTGACAACTCCATTCACAACCGGATGGTCAACCTTCATCAAGAATTCGCGCAGACTCTCTATATCCTTAACATCCTTCTCCGTTGCTATCTTTTCTTTCATATCATCGGGAATGGCATCTGCCACTCGCTCTTTTAAATCCGAAGCCATCCAGACCACACGACGCCAGCCACCATCCGCCTGGATAAACTTAGAACTGTAAAAGTATTGTATTCCTATGCCAAGGAAACCTTTTACCTGCTTACCACCTCCTACTGAGCCCGCAATCGTAGAGAACGGCAGACCTATCGGCGTATCAGCGACTTTAGAGCCACGATGCACCCAGCCTATTCCATCAAGCTCCGGTATATAGAATCCCGCAACCTCGAAACAACCACAACTCGTATGCGGCTTCTCTAAAAATGAATGCAATTTTATGGAATCATATTCGCCGCCCGATAGCCGTACCGCAGCTTCGTTTACGCCCGAATATTCACCTCCTACGGAGTCTATACACTCCCCTTTTGATATTGGTGCGTTGGGACCTTCGGGGTCCACTCTTGCCGCAGCCCTCGAATCGAACCAGCTCATTGCACCACAAAGCGCTATCCTATCCGGTGCGACTACGCAGACATTCGTTGGTGCAAACGACTGACAGAGCGTGCATTGATAAAATTCGTCCACGTCCTCATCGTGCAGCCCCCGCGTCCTCATATCTCGCGTTTCGTATATTTTGTTCGCCTCTTCCAACCTTTTCTCTACCTCTGCTTCGTCGGTTATGAACGTAGCTTCCATCTTCTCGATGAACGGCAGTTCTGCCTTAAAGAGCTTTATCGTTGCCTTACCTATTTGTTTCAGTGATTTTAGCCCCTTCTTCACCGCATCCTTGCTTATCCGCACCCATACCTCTGACCTCTGGTTGAGGTGCATATAGCCCTGTATATAAGACTGGTATTCGTGGTTCCTCCGCTCTATCACCGCTTCAAGATCTTTCTCTATCTGCTCACCACATACAGTATATATCATCGCGTACGCATAGTTACTGCCTTCCTCCATCTCTCCTATGTCCGGTCCTATCAGCTTGACTTCACCATCTTTCACCTTCTCAGAATCGGGTTCAAAGAGAACAAGCTCAAATCCTGGTTTATCTTGTCCGCCTAACTCCGCGTACATATTCCCCTTTCTTACCCTCTCCCCTTCATACATAGGGTTCAGGTCAAAAGGGAAACCCTCTTCCGCATCTACTTCTCCCATTTTTCTCGTTTATTAGCCTTTGGTTACTTTTTAAAGAGAGGCTATTTAAAAGGTTTTATAAATAGTTCGATGAGCCCATGATAGTACGGGCAATTGTCAATATATATGGGTTCTTAATTTAACAATTTCAACAACAACGCCTTCTGCGCATGTAGCCGGTTCTCCGCCTGCTCAAATATCACCGCTTTGTCGCTATTTATTACTGCCTCAGTCATTTCTTCCCCTACGTGCACAGGCATACAGTGCATTACTATCACATCATCTTTCGCAACACGCACCAGGTCCTCGTTTATCTGATAATTCTTAAAGGCATTCTTTCTTCTTTCTGCATCGTCCTCGTCGCCCATTGATACCCACACATCGGTGCTTAAGACTTCGGCATTAGCAGCGGCTTCTTCTGCATCTTCAGTTACGACTACATCACAGCCCATCTCGATCGCTCTTTTTACTATCTCCTCGTTAGGTTCATAACCTTTTGGACATGCAACGGAGATCTCCATGCCGGTAATTGCACATCCTCCGATTAGCGAGTTGCATACGTTATTCCCGTCTCCAATCCATGCCACTTTTACTCCAGCCAAGCTCTTCTTATATTTCTTTATCGTCATCAGGTCTGCCAGCGTCTGACATGGATGTTCCAGGTCGCTTAACCCGCTGATCACGGGAATCGAGGCATATTTCACGAACTCCTCTATCGTACTGTGCCGGAATGCTCTTATCATAACCGCATCAACATAAGAGGAGAATACTTTTGCCGTCTCTCTTATCCTTTCGCCTCGTCCCAATTGTAGCTCGTTCCAGTTTAGACTTATCACATTCCCACCCAACTCGAGCATCGCCACCTCAAAAGAGACACGAGTGCGTGTAGAAGGTTTCTCAAATATTAGTGCCAATGTCTTTCCTTCTAAGTCTTTCCTCGTCCTTTTCCCTTCCTTCCGCTCCGCTCTTAGTTCTCCGGCATTCTCTAATATCGTTTCTATTTCCGCACGTGATAGGTCAAAAACCGAGATGATGTTCATAACAGAACAAAAAGATTAGTTAAAGATATTGCTATTAAAAAGTGGAGATGCAAGAATTAATAAAATACGGTAAGAAGATAGTTGACGCAGGACTTGCACACTCGCATTTTGGTAATGTAAGCAAGCGAGTAGGCGACCAGATGCTAATCAGCACGACAGGCAGTATGCTTGACGAACTTGAGGGACAGATTGTTACGGTTCCGATAGACCCAGCATCTCCTGACGAGCTGGATGTAATTGCATCTACGGAAGTGAACGTCCACCGAGCGATTTATAAGGAAACTTCTGCACTTGCTATTTTGCACGGGCATTCGAAATATGCGGTGGTGGAGTCAATACTGTGCGAGGAGCAGATAGTACCTGAAGATTCGGAAAGCATATATTTTCTGCATGAAATACCCGTAGTGAGTGGTGGAATCGGCTCGGATGAGTTGGCAAGGAATGCCGCCAGCACGCTTCGTGACCACAAGGGGATAGTTGCGCGTGGTCATGGCGCATTTGTACGCGGAGCAACCGTAGATGAAGCTTTTGTAATACTCAGCTCGATAGAACATGCGTGCATGGTTAAATATCTTCTGAATATGGCGCGTAAAAGTTGAAAACTTCTGTAACTCTTGCACCGAATAGTTTAAATATTCATATATCCTACCTTACTGTTTAACAATACAGGATAGTACGTATAGATATATGGGCAAAGGAGGAAATAAGAAGAAATGTTTGAGGCTAAAATAGATGCAAGCGTCTTAAGGGAATGTGTAGAGACGATTACTGCGGTAGTGGATGAAGGAAAGTTAAGAATAGCGGAGGATGGTTTTAAGCTAAGAGCGGTGGACCCTGCGAATGTGGCAATGATCTCTTTTGAGTTGCAGCGTGACGCATTCGATGAGTTTCAGTACTCCACCGAGTCCGAAGAGAATAAAGAATCAGAAATAGGTATGGATTTCGCGAAATTGCTGGGTATCTTAGGTATAGGGGGCAAAGAAGACGTTGAGCTAAAATTGGACGAGCATGCGCAGAAGATACATACAAGGATGGGTAGCCTTGCATATACTCTCTCATTGCTGGATCCATCATCGCTGAGAAAGGAGCCAAAGGTTCCGGAACTTGAGTTTCCCGCACATGTGATCATCGAGACTGAGGAGTTTAGAAGGGCAATACGTGCTGCGGAGAAGATAGGCGATAACATAGTGCTCGGCGTGGCTGGAGAAGAGTTCTATATGGAAACAGAAGGCGAGATGGATAAATTACGGTTAGGGTTAAGCAAGGAGCAGTTAATACATTTGACGCCGGAAACTGTTAGTTCTTTATATTCGCTGGAGTACATCGCGGCGATGAGCAAGGGAATGAGCCATGCCGAGAATATAACGCTCAACATGGGTAAGAATTATCCGCTGCAAATTGTTTTTGAAGTGGCAGAAGGCAAAGCAAAAGTTAGCTATTTACTGGCACCGCGAATAGAGTCGGAGTAAAAGCGATTGCGGAAAGAGATAATCTTCATCACTACAAACGCGCATAAAGTAGAAGAGATAGGGGATTTAGCTGACGTGGTGTCAAAAGACATAGCTATTGAGCATCTCGACTACGACTATCCAGAGCTACAATTTGATGAGACAGAAGAAGTAGCGAGTGCGAGTGCGAATTTTATAAGGGAAAATAAGGGGATGACAAAACCTTTCTTCATAGAAGATTCGGGTATGTTTATTCCCGCGTTAAATGGCTTCCCGGGACCTTTCTCCGCTTTTGTATTCAAGAGTATAGGTAATGACGGGATATTGAAGTTGATGGTGGATAAAAAAGGAGAGGCGCGGAGGGCTACTTTCAAAACCGTCGTTGCATTATGCGTATCCCATGAAAAAGAGCCGATTCTTTTTGTCGGCACCGTCGAGGGAAAAATAGCAGATGTGGGAAGGGGCGAAGGAGGCTTTGGCTTTGACCCTATATTTGAATACGAAGGCGCTACTTTTGCGGAGATGAGCACCGAGGAGAAGAATAAAGTATCGCATAGAGGCAGAGCTTTCAGGAAATTATTGGATTATATCTCTTAGGGCTCAATAGTTTTCCTTTTGTATAATTATATATTATTCTTTGCATGTACGTAAAATCCGAAATATTTAAATACCCCTTTTGATTTTTATGTGAGGGTGGCAGGTAGGTGCATGAAAAGGGGTAAGGTGCAGAAAGGGGACGGCGGTATAAAAAAGGGTAATTTATCGCTAAAAATATGTTTGTTCACTGCAGTGTTGCAAAAGATGTCGGTGTTTTTACCGCACGACAATACCTTTTTCGACTTCTTTGAGACGCTTGCCGAAAAGACGGTGGAAGCTGCGGAGATGCTGGTCAAATTAGGTCCTGAATATTCCAGGCTTCCAGAAATCAGTGAGCAGCTTAAAACACTGGAGGATGAAGCGGATTCGGTCGTTCATGAAATCGTACAGGAACTGTTCTATGACCATACTCGTGTCACAGAAGAGAAAGGTGACATCCGGTATTTCGCGCATAATCTTGACAATGTGATAGATGGAATCGAGAAAGCAGTAGCAAGACTGGCGTTTACAGAGAGACCGGCACCTCCAGAGTTCGTGAGTGAATTCTCAACGATTATCCTTGAAGCGTCACAAGAAATAAAGACGGCAGTAAGTTGCTTGAGAAAGCTGAGTACTTCAGAAGAAAAGTTAGCAGCATGTTGTATAAAGATAAACGAGTTAGAGAACGAAGCGGATATTATAAACAGGAAATGGCTGAAAACACTGATGACCACGCCCGTGAAAGACCCCGCGGAAGTCCTCGAGCGAGTGTTGCTCAAGGAGATAGTGGAGATTCTGGAGGATACAATGGACCAGTGTGAGGACGTAGCTAACATTCTGGAGACTTTTAGAGTGAAAGGCGGTATTTAAAGGGATGCTTTCTGCTTTTGCACTTGTCGTCGTAATAGTAATTTTAGCGTTGCTCTATGATTTTTTGAACGGTGCGAACGACAGTGCGAATGCAATTGCTACGGTAATTGCAACTAAAGCGCTGACACCGCTAAAAGCATTGGCGTTGGCGAGTACTTTTAACCTCGCTGGCGCTTTCGTTGTTACCGCAGTAGCGGAGACTATAGGAAAGGGTATTGTATCTATGACAGATTTGCCAACCGAGATGTTTCTACTGGTTCTTATCGGTGGTTTAGTTGGTGCGATATTATGGACTTTTATCTGCACCTCACTTGGAATTCCTATAAGTGTAACGCATTCGCTGGTAGGAGGTATTCTTGGTGCTGGAATAGTTGCAGGTGGGTTTGAGATAATAATGTGGGCAGTGCTTACCAATAAGGTATTTCTTGCCATTGCGCTCGGTCCTTTTGTAGGATTCGTGGCAGGAGCGTTGATTTTTATCATCACCAGTTGGGTGCTCTACATATTTTTTAAAAAGAAACCAGCACCTACGGCCGAAAGAGTGTTTAGGAAATTGCAGGTTATTTCTTCTTCGTTTATGGCGTTCAGCCACGGTATGAACGATACGCAAAATGCAATGGGTGTAATCACGGTAGCTTTACTTATTGGAGGCTTTATCCCATCTTTTGACGTGCCCTGGTGGGTGAAATTAATGTGCGGGTCCGTGATGGCGCTGGGCACGTTTTTACTGGGCTGGCGAGTAATCAAGACTGTGGGCTGGCGATTGGCAAAGCTGGAGCCGAAACACGGATTCTCTGCCGAAACGGGTGCGGGTATCGCAATAGTCGGTGTGAGTATAGCAGGTATGCCGGTAAGTACCACGCACGTATTGGCTTCGGCAGTAATAGGCGGAACGTTCTTCCAGAGCCTTCGCAGGATAAGATGGTCCGAGGTGGGGAAAATGTTTACGGCGTGGGTGATTACTATTCCGCTATCGGCGATCTTCGGTGGCATGGCGTATATGGTGCTGCAGTTCGGGTTTTGATAGTTTCGTTTTGTATCACTCGCTTGTTATTACGCGCATCGTATTTGTTTAGCTAACCACAGATTACATAGATTTTCACGAGAAGATATTATTCTGGATCATGCTTAAGTACACTATTGGTCTTTTATCCCCTGTTAACCCCAAAATCTTGTGCTAATCTCGTGAAATCTCGCGGTTTTTTATCCCTGCTATACAAATACAGCGCATCAACTTATTTAATCCCCGAGGACAAAAGTAGATTAATATGGTAGAACGGCATGCGGACCCCCAGCATTTATGTATATACCCTTTTTTGGCTGCGGCATCGGAATATGTAGATACCGCAGGAATTACGCTTGACGATTTAATAAGCGCCGCTTCGTTCGAACGAGCAAGACTGAGAGGCAAATCGCGGGTAATAGAAGCAATAAAAGGCGGAACAATTAGAAAGCCAGTCATTATTAGCCCTGCTCAGGCGGATATAGAATTATCGTCTTATCCGTTTGCACGTATTCTCGTATCCTGCATCGGTGACGCTTATCTTGTCCGCAGATACGCACTTTCAGAGGCAAAAGCAGCACATGAGCGGCTATCAGAAGATTCCAGTTTGGATATTATTTACGAGATGTCCGAAGAGTTTGACATACAAATGGATTTCTTTCCGCATGCGCAAGACCAGGTTCTAATGGCTTTCTATGATTATTTACGGTTCACGACGAATCTACGCGATAAAAGATGGAAACTGGTGAACCGAGGGTTGGAGAGCGGGAAGGTGAAGCTGAGTAAGAGCGAATTTGTTCGCGTGGTCCAGGAGGCGATGTATGAACGGATAAAGAAAGACCTGCCGTTAAAAGTGCCCAAGGAAATATGCAAGGTGATACAGGGTTACACGGTGGATATAAAACGTGAGCTGGAAGAGAATCGAAAGAAACTCGGTGATGTCGGGTTCGAGTCGTTGGTGAAAGACCCGGACAGCTTTCCGCCCTGTATAAAAGCTATTCTGGGTAATTTAAAAGAGGGTGTAAATGTGACACACGGCGCACGATTCGCGGTTACTGCTTTCTTGTTGAATATCGGTCTAACAGAGGACGAGGTAATAGCGATATACAAGAATTCGCCGGATTTCGATGAAGCGCGTACACGGTATCAAGTAGAACATATTGCAGGTGATAAAGGTGGTGCTCGCTATACCGCACCGTCCTGTGCGACTATGCGTACGTATGGTAATTGTACAGGCACGGATGATATTTGTGAGAAAGTGCATCATCCGTTAACTTATTACAAGCGTAAATTGAAGTTGAGAGAGAAGAAAAAGAAAGAAAAAACGGTAAAATCGAAAGGTAAGGAGGGAAAAGATGAAAAGGTATAGATACAAAGTGGAGTTTTTGCCCATAGAAGGAGAAGAGGGTGCGAGAAAAATAAATAAAGCTGAGATTGAAGCAACTTTGAACAGGTATGCGAAAGAGGGCTGGCGAGTCTGGAAGATAGATATATGCGGTAATTTGGGTCTGGTTTGCGTGTTTGAACGGGAAGAAAGCGAATAACAGAAAATCGAAGGGTGCGGCAGGCAAGTGGAAAAAGGTCTTGGTGGGCAAGAAAAGAGTAGGAGAGCGAGATTTGAGTGTTAGATTTATCAATGTAGAAATTGTATATTGAAGAGGTGGTTGAATGTGATGAAGATTAGAAGTCAGTTGAAGGGTGGTATATACGACATTGATGTCGGATATATCTAAGTTAAGCGAAATTAAAGGTGATTAATATGAATGCGAAAGAACTAATTAGAAAATATTCAATTCCAGTCGTTGATGGTAAATACCGAGAAGATGGAGTGTGGTTTCATCATCTTAAAAATTTTCCTGGAGCTTTACTTGATAGCAGAGGATATGTAATTTTTATCACTAGAAATGAATATTTAGATTGTCCATTCTTGCAACATAAACAAGATTTACATGCAAAGCCAAATATATCTGCAATTCCCGGTTATACATTATTCCCGGATGTCGAACCAAAAACACCAGAAGACGTTGAGAAATCTGTACAACGGTCAAGAATTGAAATATCCAATCAAAACCGAAATCAAGCAATAGTAAAAAAAATAAAAGAATTATATGACTACAAATGTCAAATATGTGAGATACAACTAGAAATTAGAAATACTATTTACTATATCGAAGTACATCATATTAGGCCGATTGGTTTACCTCATAACGGTCCAGACGTTCAAAGGAATATGATATGTGTTTGTCCGAACTGTCACGTTCTATTGGATCAAAAAGCGATAAAGATTGATATAAACACTTTCAAAATTCATAAACATCAGATTGATACTAAATATATTGACTATCATAATAAGATGGTAATATAACGATACATTTAACATCGCCTAACAGCGGATATAGGGCTTTAGGTCTTGCAGACCCTTCGCCCAAATTGCCTTCGGCAACTTCCCATATCCGCAGAACGTTAGACGCCATGCCTATAAACAAGGTTGATATTTGCAAAAGGACTTGGGCAGGATAGGGATGTAGCCAAATCTAAAAACGAAGTGCCAATCAGATTAACAGAGGAAAGATGGTTTCATATTACAGAAGAGCACTCAGGCTGGCTATTATTTTGAAGTTCTCGAAACGCTGATGGAGCCGGAAGCAATTTATGACGGCAAAGCGGGAGAATGCATAACGGTGAAGGAAATAGAAATAGGGAAATATATTGCAGTGGTGTATAGAGAGTTAAGTAAAGAAGATGGTTTTGTGATTACCGCCTTCTTAACGAGGCGGGGAAGACAACTTGAAAGGAGGCGAAAGATATGGCAGCAGTAGAAGTAAAAAGGATGTTGAATCTCGTACCGGAATTACTTGAAGTGCCTTATTCAAGGATTTGGACATCTTACGATAAAGAAACTGATGTTCTTTACATTAATTTCAAGAAGCCAAGTCATGCAGATGATTCCGAACTCACGGATGATGACGTCATAACCAGATATGAGAAAGGAGAAATTGTAGGAATCACTATACTTAATGCAAGTAAGAGAAAGATGGGATAGGGGCGCGGCGTATAACAGAGCGTATATGGCTCCGTATCTTCGGCGCTCCACCTAAATTCATCGTCTTCGACTCGTAACGCTATATATGATTCCGCAGGAGGATGTTGTCATGCAAAACTGGTTAGTCAGAATGAAGAACCCTGCGGCAAGCCGCAGGGTATCATTAACCATATAACAACCTACAACCTAAGGTAACCCTGTGGCAAGCCACAGGGAATTCTCAAGTTAAAGGGTGAGAAGTTCGATTTGGAGGACCTTCCATCACTGTTGCGTTCTCCAGAACTCACCGTCATCGAAGAGAATGGTTCTTACTATTTAAAATCGTCAGACTTTGACTCACTTAGCTTGGCGGATGAGGTGCGTGAACGTGCGATCGCAATCATCGAAATGCTGAACGATGCAGTGAAGTTTCAGATTCACAACTTTCGCGGCGTTTCCAAAGATGGTGTGACCCTTATCGAAGAAGACACAAAAACAGCCGAATATCAATTTCTTTCTTGTCTATAACACTCACTATAGGGTACGGCACGGTTAAATGAGCCAACATGAAGACCCCCTCGTGTTCATATCCTATAAGTCCCTTGCTGCCTTTACTGAACTAACGGCCAAAGTATTATTAAACCTGAGCATATACCGCTGAAAGACCCTTCTTTTCTGGAAATGTCAAAACAAAAAAAACCCGATCCATATTCTCTTATTCTTATACATCTATAAATTCCCCATCCAACCGAAACGCCGGTATCCAGTCATCATACGACCGCCCGTTCACATCAACGAACGCCTCGCATGTGATTGTCCCGTACTCATTTGTAAGAGAAGGTTCATGAATTATCTGCGGATACGAACCCGTGCGTATGCGATAGTGATATGTATGATCCGCAAGTAGTGGGAAATGAGGCGAGAATTGAATGCTGTGCCAATCGCCATTGTAACCATGCCAATCCGCAACTATCTCTATGTCATCCCATATACGTACCGATTCCGAATGCCCACCCGTGCAGGGGCACGAATACGTGTAAAGCTCGTGAACAATTATATCCTGCGTTGGCTTGATTGTGCCGGTATGCGTGCCTGCTATGCTTGGATAGGAGCCATAACCCGTATCGAAAACTGGCGGTTGTCCGACGGTAACACTGCCACCATGCACATCGCTTCTTACTTCGCCTTCGGGTCCTTTTACCTTCACATTTGAGAAATGTAGTGCCGAGGTTCCGGTGTTTCTTGAATCTGCGGTCAGGTGTACCGTGGCAAATATACTAAGTGTTGATATTGTTCCCTCAGTGTCGAAACCAAATATAGTGACCCCATCATCAGCCTTATTGTAACCAAAATTATCCGTAAACATCCCACCGCTTGTTACGCTGTTCACTGTAAGAAGTGACGGGTCAACGCACAAATCCAGTTTTATTTCTGTTATTGGCTGATTGGGCGTCACGATTATATCAACAGTAAATGACTCGCCCAGATTAACGGTTTTTTGTGATGGTAAAATCTTGATTATTGTTGTCGCAGACGTTGATGCACCTACTCGTGTAGCAGACCATGTTATATGCGGATAACACAAAATAACTCCCCACAAGTCTTCATGCTCATGTTTCCATGTACCCCCTGCTTCATTAATAGAACTAAAACCTCCTGAGATTATATTTTCTTCATTGGGCGATGCCGACGTGTAATTGAAATCGCTGTTAACTATGGAGGTATTAAATACGTTACATGCAAATTTTGTGTTTGATATACCACTTCCTACTTTCATACCCGTTGATTTATCATACCGATCCACGGGCGCTCCTTCAACGGAGATCGAAAAAGTTGTTATATTATTTCCCGAGACATGGAATTCGACATCACCATTATACGAGGTATTCCCTACCCAGGTTCCATCATAATTCTGTGCATTCCCGGAGCTGCAAATACAAACGGTAACAGCCGCCATCAATATAACAAAAGCAACCGCTATAATTTCTTTTATCTTTAGCATCTTCTTTTTACCTCCATCCCTTCTGTTCGCACACTAACTTTTGGCTATAAATTGTAAACGACAATAAATATAAAGAGTGCAGAGGCGATTAAAGCAAAAACAAACGGATGAAAAGATGTAGATACAATGGAGAAAGAGATTAAAAATAGTGCTATCGCCACCGTGGATACCGCCAGGCGACGCAAAAGAGCCATTCGCTCTGGAGATACAGCTAACTCTCGTACCACTACTTTCTCTTTCTTTTCCTCTGTTTCCTCTGTTTCTGCCCCTTCATCCGCCCTATCTTCTATTTGTAGCTTCTTTTCTTTCTCCCGCTCCACTATCGCGACCGAAAAACTCTTCTTCGTGGCGCCATAGCCTGTACTCACGGATATCTCGCCGGCCTCCATATCATCTATCGCCCCGGCATAGCTCTTCGGCAGTCTAACAATCGCCGCTATCTTCTCCTCGTCTATTACATACACCTTATCCTGCAGTATCATCACTTTGTCTGCCATATCAGTATTAAGCGAGAAATGCACGTGCGTTGGCTCACCACTGTTGATAATACGCATCTCAAAGCTCGTCTCATCACCCAGCCGCAATGGAATCCGCAGTATGTTATGCTCAAACTCTACCGAATTCCGACTCCTTCTGCTCAAGTATATTCGCTGCTGTATTCTTTCCATCTCACTGCCCCAGAACGCTTTGTATTATCCGCTTATTATAACTTCAAGCTCATTCTGTCCTCAGTTCCGGCGGCAATAGGTTGGGAATGCCATCTTCTATGGGATACCGCTCGTCGCAATTCCTGCAATATAAACTTCCTTTTACTATTTCGCCCTGTTCCGCATCCTCCGCTTCTATGCTCAATTCTAAATCGCCCTTACACATCGGGCATGCGAGTATATCCATCAGTTCTTTCTTCATACTTTACCTCATCCCCTTAATTTTATGAAGGCTCAAGTTTAATTTAAAGTTCTTCAGTAAACAAAGAAAAGGAAGTAGAAATGAGCGAGAAAAAGATTGGATTCACGGACCATCTGGAAATATTAGGCGTAAAGGGACTTCCAGAGATAAAGGAAGGTGACGATTTAACGGCACTATTTTTCGATGCGCTGGAAAAGAACTGTTTGAGTTTAGAAGACGACGATGCAATCGTTTTCACCTCGAAAATAATATCGAAGAGCGAAGGTAGGGTAGTTACTCTTTCTGACGTGAAAACGAGCGATGAAGCTAAAAGAATTGCAGAAGAAACGGAAAAAGACCCGCGAATCGCTCAGCTCATACTGAACGAAGCAAAAGAGGTTGTAAGGGTGGAGCGGAACATCATTATAGTGGAGACAAAGCATGGATTCGTATGTGCAAATGCGGGCATTGACGAGTCGAACGTAGAGGAAGGGAAAGCAGTTTTGCTGCCCGAAGACCCACAGAGCAGTGTTTCCCGCCTCAAGAATGAGATAGAAGAGCGAAGCGGCAAAGAAGTTTCCGTATTAACTTCCGATACTTTCGGCAGGGCGTTTCGTGACGGTGTTACAGGGATATGCATAGGCGTTTCCGGCATTCCCGCACTGCTGGACCGACGCGGTGAACTGGATAGATTTGGGAAAATCGCAAGGATAACAAAGGAAGCCGTAGCGGATGAAATATGTGCGGCTGCGAATCTCGTGATGGGCGAATTCAATGAGGGCATACCGGTTGCAATCGTTCGAGGACTGCGCTTAAAACAGCCAGAGTCTAACATAAAGGATGTTCTGTTCCATAGAGAAGCCGACCTCTTCAGATAAAACCGTTTGTAGAAAGAAAGTTTGGTTGTTCGTTCACTTGCTTACTTTGAGTGAAGTCACAAGAGAGTTTTTTTCTTATTGTTACCCGTTTAGGTTATACCCCTCACCGAAACAGGATATTATTTAATGATGTACTTCCATGAACCCTATAAAGATGATATTCAAAGCGTTGAGCAGTAAAACAAGACTAAAGATGCTGAAGCTATTGAAGAAGCAGAATTATCATGTATCGGGTTTGGCAAAAGTGTTGGATATATCAGTACCTGTTGCTGCGAAGCACGTTAGAATATTAGAAGATGCCGGACTGGTTCATACTAAAACGTTTGGAAGGACGCATGTGCTGAGCCTGAACAGGGAGAGGTTGTATGAAGCACTGGAAACTTTTGGCGAGAGTTACGAGATAACAGTACAGAAAGGCGCGAGTATCCTGGATGTGTTAAAGGCAGTTGCAGGTGTTAAGATAAAGAAAATAGGAGCTAAGGAGTTTGTTGTTTCCATAGACGGTGAAGAAGGGTTTTTTGTTTACGAAGTGGATGGTGAATTACCGGATACACCCGTCAACGAATACAGGCTGGAAAAGGAGGGTGAAGTAGAGATAAAGCGATTGGTTACTGTTGTCAAGAAGAAGCTGCGGATAAAAATAAAGGATGATGAGGGCAAATCAACCTGAAAGAACGACTCGCAGGATAAAAATATATCTTGGATAGATAACCAAAAAGGAGAGCTTTTTACAGCAATTTTTGAGAGGGTTGATGATTGGTATATTGGACATGTCGAAGATTTACCAGGTGCGAACACACAAGGCAAAACGCTTGAGGAAGGCAGTCCGTGAAAATCTGCACGAAGCAATCGAGCTGATTTTGTTATCCAGCAGCGAGTTAGCCAAGAGCGCGTTGTCTGGCAATGATTTTATTCGTGAGAGAATCCAGGGTGCTGTCTGATGAAGCGGCGAAAACGAATCATTCATCGTCAAATATAAACACCTCTGCTATGTTTGAGTTTAAAACCTTTGCAATATCATAAGCTAATTTGAGAGACGGGTTGTATTTTCCCTTCTCCAGAAAAACAATTGTTTCTCGTCGTACACCCACTTTTTTTGCTAATTCTTCCTGTGTCAGGTCGTATCGCGCTCTGAATTCTTTCATTCTCGTTTTCATAGTCAAAGCCCGATATTTTTCTTGCTTTTTACATAATAAAACGCGCCATTCATTGTACCTCACCTTTCCGGTCATAGTAGAGCAAAGAGACAAGACACACAATAAGAGAGCCACCAAAAAGAGCCACAAATGCAGGTGCAAACAAATCAACACTACCTGTCAGGTATATATACGTAATCACAGCAACCCCGAAGAATATAGTATATGCAAAAGCATTTCTTGTTGCCTTACCAGTATTTGCTTCAACTCTCTCATCATTCGCATTATATGTCGCAAAGTAGGGTATGAAACAGAGAAATAACAGGAAAGCCGTCTTCCCCTCAACGAAATACAGCAAGCTCACAAGAGACAGAAAGCCCAGATACCAAAGTATGTTTTTCATTTGTTTTGCATCACCCCATTCAAACCTTTTTTACTGTAGTATCCATAGAAAGTTAGATACAGTATAAGCAAAGTGCAAACAGAGAAACACAGTGTAAGACCGATTTGTTTAAACGCAGCACAACCATTTACGCTCAATGCTACTAAAACAAAACCAATTGATGCCGTCGTCACCCCCAAAAACGCGCATAGCCATGCTGGACGCCTTTTCGCTTAACATGTAGACCAGCTCATCTTCCATCACCTCAGTAACCCTGCTCTTGTATAGATATAACAGGGCCATTCCTGCAACCATCACAGCTATTAGTAATACTACATTCCCCATAGCTACAGACCAGCCGACCACCGCACCCATAGCCATTGTTGTTATCATCCCATAACGCATGTATTTTTTACTATCCATATTGATCACCCCTAAGCCACATCTCCTTTCCTACTCAGATACCACCACATACCAAAGATTCCCCACAGATCAACTCTGCGTATTCCAATTATCTCTTCTTTTTTACGCTTTTGTTTCGCCATTTTTCTTTTCACCTATTATTTATTTCTAACTTTATGTTAGATATATGTAACACGGTATAAAAAGGTTTTCGGTTTTTTCGGGTATCTCGTTTTTGAGATGGGGGTGTGTGATTTTTAATCGAAGTCGAAATGTTTGTTCCCTCAAATCGTTTCGGTGGTGCTATGATACTCGCGCAACAGCAGCTAAAAAGAAAACAAAGATTTTCGCAAATTCGGCTGTCGCTTTTAGTTGCGCGACGCTATGCACATTGCAAAAATACGCTGGGTATTTATGTATCCTCACCTATTCAAAAGTTAGGGGCTAAAAAAGGATTGAGAAGGTTCAGTTAAAAGGGGTATATACGAATCAGATTCTGATATACCGAAGTTATGTGCAGTTTGAAAACTCGCCTTTCCGGTGCGTCCTTTCAGGACTTACGAAATAAATTATGTGGTTGCCTTCGTTTAACTTCACAAAAAAAAAAACAAAATTCAGAAATACTTTGCACTTCCCATAACAAACATTTAACGAAATTTTCCCTAAAACAAAAAAACAGGGGCGGGGCGGAAATCAATCGTCGAACTTGCTCCAAAATTAAGAGGAAAAATACAAATAGTTTTGGCCACAAAAAACAGTACATGAATTTAGCTGCAATTTTTGGCCTATAGGAAGAAGAGGAAGCTCGATGCAAGATTATCGAGAGAATGAAGTGGAATGTAAAGGGACCTACTTAAAGATAAAAAGGTTATAAATTAATGATATTATAACCTTGCCTAATATACCCTATCAAAGCCGTAAACTGGTAAGGGAGGACACATTATGAACAAAGAGGAATTCTATTCTATGGTGGAACCCAGGGATGATTGGTCATTCTCAGATATCCCCCGCTCGGAAACAAGGGAACTTACTCATTCGTATCATCTATACCCTGCAAAGTTTATCCCCCAGCTTGCTAGAGCATTCATAAATGAATATACGGATGAGGGGGGTTTCATTTGGGACTCTTTTTGTGGCTCAGGAACCCTTAATTTGGAGGCTCTTCGTACAAATCGTAATAGTGTGGGAACAGATATTAATCCTATTGCAGTTCTCATATCACGAGTTAAAACGACACCACTTAGTCCTGAAAAACTTGAGGCATATGTTGAAGAACTCGTTCAAAATATAGAGAAAAAAAAGGTATATAGCGAACAGTACTATGTTAGAAAAGGTGTATTAAATGGGAATCTGAATGTGCTAAAGGAATGGGTTTCTGATGAAAGTTTATTAGAACTTGGGCATATCTTGGAGCATATTAAAAAAATGGATTATCCCAAAAAATACCAAGAGTTTGGGCTTTGTGCATTTT
>JAPWVK010000209.1 GCA_029241965.1 Candidatus Methanophagales archaeon | reverse complement strand
ATAAAGCGGAAGTTGCTGAAACATCTGAACATCATACGCATCATCAAAGAGTTCCGAAAGAACTTCAAATCTGAATCTTGATTCTTCCTCGGGATCACCATCATAATATATACTGAGGTCTATATCGGAACCTTCGATCATTCGCCCCTCTGCTGCGGAACCATATAAAATAACGAATTTTACCTTTCCAAATCCTTCCATATTCTTAATTTTTTCTAGCCCTTTCTCCACTGATAGGGTCATATCGCCACCTCAAATTTGCACTACATTTAAAAAATGGTAATTGTTTAGCTAACCACAAGATTACACAGATTTTCACGAGAAAACAATAATAGGAATCGGGTTTTAATAAACTATTAGCTATCGCATTCTTATTAACTCTAATTTCTTGTGTTAATCTTGTGGAATCTCGTGGTTTTTAAGATTAGCTATACAAATACAAAAAATGTTTATACTCATGATTTAAAAATATCCCTGGTTCTCTGCAAATCACATATATGTTATGGCTTTTAAATCCATAATCAGCAAAGAATAAATGATTCCTGTTACAGGACTCACCTAAAAATAGATTATCTACCCGTTCTTTTAATATTTCCAACAAATTTTTCAGTAATTCCGGAGATGTAGTAATTCCTTCTTTGTGATAAGGAAACGTAAAATTAGGCTTTACAAATACGGGAGAATCCGTTTTAACGTGCTCTTTCCCGTTGCGGAACTCGAGACTTCTAAGCAAATCTTCTTTTAGGTTCGCTTCTATTTTTGTTATGTATGCAGAATACATCTCATCAACCCTCCAATGAAGTTAACACTTCACCCAATACCTCTGGCGAAATCCACAAACCCGCTTCGACCAATTTCCGGATAGCATTAGTTGCTTCATTCCGTGTGATGATGCCCGTTTCATACGCTTTCATAACAACCCCCAGGCATCCGATACCCTTCAGTCCCAAGATCCTTGCAGCAATCCTCGCTAACTTGTCATCCGCTAAGAACTCCTTTATATTTATACGCAAAGCGAGAGACAGCGCGTACATCTCTCCCCTGTGTAATCCCAACTTTTCGCTCACCTCTATCACTTCAGAAAAAAGTTCTACCTCTTCCACTTTTATCCATCCCTCTCGGAATCCCAAAGTTATTGGCTAGGCTTCTTGCCTTGTAACCTCCATTTCAACCTCTCTCGGAATGAACACTTATGAATACAACTTCTTTAAAAGCTCTAATCTTCCAATTTTAGCGAGGAGGATAAGAGGACTCGCATCACTTACCACGTGCATATTCCAAGTCCGCTTTCAACTCTTCGGGGTCATACTGAAACACAATTTTTCTACGCGGCAACTCTGCAAGCATCTCAACCAGTGAAACACCCGCTATCTCCGCAGATTTCCATAAAGTCACTTTCTGTAACTTGTACATCTCCAGTGCTTTGTTCATCTTCCATGCGCTCAATCCTTCTTCAACTATTTTTGTCATCAATGTATGTTTATCCACCTTCTCCCTCTCTGCCCAATACTCTATCTCCTTCATAATCCCTTCAGGAAGACCAGTCCTAACTTCTCCAGCCATATTTGTTATTCCCCCTTATCACTTATATTTCATTTAATATTTAGATTGAGCCTCTGGAAGCAGACCTATCCTATCCCCATTAATAAATCAATTTACTATTTTTATCCCTTTTTCAGATAATTTTTGTGATAGTCATCTAAAACCGTTTTGTACGCATTTGTGATAGTATTTTCCAAATATAAGAACATATAAAAGCTTAAATAGGATAAAATCCTTTATTAACTCATGTATTTGAGTAGTAAAGTGCGAAAGGGGGATATTAGATGATCCTGGTATTT
>JAPWVK010000208.1 GCA_029241965.1 Candidatus Methanophagales archaeon | reverse complement strand
GTATTTGTATAGCTAACTAAAAAACCACGAGATTTCACAAGATTAACACAAGAAATGAGGGTTAGTAGGGGTGGGCGGGACTATTCGATATAATCGCCAATAGAGTACTAAAAACCGATTCCAATCATTGTTCTCTCGTGGAAATCTGTGTAATCTTGTGGTTAGCTAAACAATTACGATTATTATACTATCGCAGGGAATGGCGGTTGGAATCCGTTCTTCCCGTTTCAAGAAAATGATGGAATAGTTCCAGTCAAAAATGTTAACCGCAAAGGTGATGACTACAAGCCTTTAGGCAAAGGCACTTTCGATTGCACGCATATGGGATTGCTTAAAAGCAAAGAAGTATTCAATGCAATTTTAAAGGGAATCGATCCTCCTGTTTCATCTGAGAACTCTTCGGAGTTAATGCCGTTTACTCCACTCATTCAAGGCGTAATAAACACCAACGAGGAAAAGATGCATACGATTACAATCGATCAAAGCACTGAAGTTGATTTTTCTGTATTCTGGATGGATGGGGATTTGAATTTGACATTGAAAATGCCAAACGGCACTTTGATCAATCCATCAGTTGCCGAAAGCGATCCAAACATCGATTATGTTGTTTATGAAGAGGGACCATTCAATTACGAGTTTTACGCCGTCAAAAATCCTGTTCCCGGGGATTGGACAGCAAACGTCACTGCTATAAATGTGTCATCGGGAACAGATTACACAGTAACTGCATCGCTACAAACTAACCTCACGCTTGAGGTTTCAACAGATAAAGACTGGTATGAGCCAGATGAACGGATCGAAACTACGGCTAACATTTCAGAGAATGATTTGCCAATCATGGGCGCAACTGTAATCGCGAACATAACAAGACCCGATAACGTTACTGACACATTATATTTGTTTGACGATGGTTCACATAACGATAGTTTAGCAAACGATGGAATTTATGCCAACGCATACACAAATACTTCTATTGGGGGATTTTACAATATTATTTTCTCTGCATCTGGAACAAATTTAACTGGCAGCAATTTCACAAGAGGAGAAATCAAATTAGTAACCGTTTTACTTCAAACAGCAACGTTCACTGATACCTATTTTGATTACGGGGCTGATACAGATGGTGATGGTTTGTATAACGATTTGACCGTAGAGATAGGCGTTAATGTGTCTATTGCTGATAATTACAGTTTCAATGGAGTATTAGAAGATGCAAATCAAAACAAGATAGTACAGGCGCATAATTCCACATTCTTAGACATTGGCGACCAAACAGTAATATTAAACTTTGATGGAATTGCGATTCATAAACACAGAACGGATGAAGCGTATAATATAAGTGAGCTCAATATATTTGATGAAAATGGTATGATGGTTGATTATGAGTGTGATGGATATACCACCTCACCTTACAATTATACTGATTTCCAACCCCCACTCGCAGAGTTTACCGATAATTATTCTGATTATGGAACAGATACGGACGGTGATGGATTATATGATTATTTGACAATAGATGTAGAACTGAACATCACAAATGCGGGGAATTACACCATAGAGGGTACTTTATTTGGAGACAATGCAAGTTCCATTTCCACAAGCAATTGTTCATATCGTGGCATTGGAATCCAACATCTGTTGCTAAATTTTGATGGCATGGCAATATATGAGAATAAAATGAACGGATCGTATAATTTAAACTTCCTCCGACTATATGACAAAAATGGAACTATGGTTGATTATAGATTTGATGCACACACCACATCCGCATACTACTACACCGATTTCCAAAGACCCTCAGTCGCATTAACTGGTAACTATTTTGATTATGGAGCAGACACAGACAGCGATGGCTTGTATGACTATTTAACGGTAGATGTAGGAGTAATTGTAGAAAACGCCGGAAACTACGATATAAATGCAAGGCTAATGGACGAACGGGGAAAAGAAATAATATGGGCTGCTAATACTTCTTATTTATATGCAAATCATCCACAAATTTTGCAACTAAACTTTGGTGGGCGATATATCTACGGGAATATGATGAATGGATCTTATTATGTAAGGGATATTTATGTATATAACAAAGCCGATTTAACGCAATCCGATTACGTATATGATGCATATACCACCAATACCTATAATTACACGGATTTTCAAAAATCAGGAATTATTACTGGCATGGTTAGGGACATTAACGGAACACCGATATCCAATGCTGCTGTGTTTACTGCAGGTGTTGATTGTGATGCCACTGATACCAATGGCAATTACATGCTTATTATACCTCAGACAGGAACTTACACTGTAGGAGTTGAACCCCCATATCATACTTATCTCGTGGGTGATTCTGCTAATGTACATGTAGAGTTTGGTCAAGTTATAGTTCTTAACTTTACGCTACTATTAGATTCAGATCAAGATGGTATTCCTGATTTAGAAGATAATTGCCCTACTGTATATAATCCTAATCAAGGAGATATTATTATCTTTTCAGATGATTTTAATGACAACGTTTTAGATACAACTAATTGGAGTATAAACATAGAAGATTCTGGAATATCTATTGATGAAATAGAACAAGAACTAAAAATAAGCGGTACAACGGCAGATGATATTAACCAGTGGGACACCATCCGAACTAATAGTAGTTTCAATGAGGGCGTAGTTATAACAGCAAAAGTGAAACTGGCTGGCGGTGCTCTTAACCCTGAGACCGGTTTCTTCTCTCTGGGTATTTTCAATCAAGATGGCAGATGGTTAAGATTAGTGGCAAATGATGATTTCTATGGAATGACCGGGGACATGGGTTCAGGACATACAGAACAGCCAGGAGGAATTCCTTTCTTTGGTGATGAAGCGGCTACATATCATACATGGAAGCTCATATATGATAAATCTGCTCAGATAGCAGTTGCTGTCATAGATGACCATTATGTTTCCATGTGGGAGGGAATAGATTTCGATAATTTCTACATTCAGATGTTCCATGAAGATTTCTCGCAAGGTACAGTTACAGACTTTAGAATAGATGATTTTGTGGTTAGAGAATTGGGAGATATTGATCAGGACGGTGTTGGTGATGTGTGCGATAACTGTCCTTTTATTGCCAATCCTGATCAAACCAACAGTGATGGAGGCGAATATATCTTATTTGAGGATAGTTTTGAAAATGCAGATAACTGGACTTTACAAGCGGGATGGCATATTGAGGTTGAAGATAGTAATAGCGTTCTTAGTGGCGAGAATCATAGCTGGGCAGATTACAATGGCGAAGATATGTGGACAGATTTTATTTTTGAAACTAGGGTAAAGCTGATTGATGGATTTGCGCATATAAACTATAGAAAAAGTGGTGCAGGAAGATATTTTATTGGATTTAGGCAAGATAGCATATATATTGATAAAGAGAAGCCCTGGGGTACTTTCCCCGGACCTTCGGTTTCAGTTCCTGCGGTATTTAATCTGAATCAGTGGTATACGGTAAAAATTGTTGGTATGCATGGTAATCAAATATTAATTTTTGTTGATGATGAAGAGTACATATTTTACATAGATGATAGCGGCGAGCCTCTTCTTTCTGGAACTATTGCTTTTGAAACTTTAGAGGATTCACACGTTCATTTTGATGATGTCCTGGTTTACCTGTTTGACACATTCGGAGACGTTTGTGATAACTGCCCAACTATACCAAATCCAGACCAGGCAGATGCTGATGGAGATGGTGTAGGAGATGCTTGTGATTTTCTTTCTGATCTTGTGATCACCGAAAAATGGGTGAACTGGCCTGACAACTGCACGATATGCTATAACCTAACGAACGTCGGAAATGGAACCGCACCAGCGGGTCATAACACGACACTGTTTGTTGACAATGTCGAAGCGGCAAGCGATTATGTAGTCGTAGCACTTGAGCCTAACGAGAGCTACATCGGGTGTTTCAGGGATTACAACTGGACGTACACACCACCAGACGACAACATAACGGTATGCGCCGACAGCAATAATACCATAGCCGAAAGTAATGAAACCAACAACTGCATGTTTAACACATGGAAATGCGGCGATGTTGATGGAAACGGCATCGTGAACATCATGGACGTGCGGCTGCTGATGAATCATGTGGCGGATCCAACCGGGTATCCAGTCAAACCGTGGGTATGTGATGTTGACGATTATGATTACATCAACAACCTCGATATTCGGCTGCTGATGAATCATATCACAATTCCAGCAGGCTACCCGCTGAACTGTACGTGCTGATTGGCGAATAATCATGAAACGACACCTCATCACAACCCTGATTCTGCTCGCAGCGCTCACCTGTACCGCAGGTGCAACGACATGGACGGTTCATCCCACCGACCCGACAGCGAGCTACACAACGATACAGGATGCAATCAATGGCGCAGACGATGGTGATACAATCGAGGTATGGAATTCGACATACACCGAGAACGTAATAGTGAACAAGTCGCTCACGCTGCGGGGCGAGGGCAGGGATGTGGTCACGGTGCAGGCGAACGATTCAGACAATCACGTCTTCAACGTAACCGCAGATATGGTGAACATCTCGGGGTTCACGGTGACCGGGGTAACGGGCAAAGGAAAAGCGGGAATGTGTCTTAACAATGCAGATTATTGCAACATTTTCGATAACAATATCTAAAACAACTGCAATGGCATCTATCTGCTATCTTCGTGCAGTTACAATACGCTGCGCAATAACGAAGCGAACCGGAACGAAGACAAAGGCATCTACCTATCGAGTTCAAGTAATAACATGCTTGTGAAGAACGTTATATCAAAAGGTGTCTATGGCATCCATCTGGCTTCATCGAGCAATCACAACACAATAACGGAGAACGTTGTGGATTTATGCAGTAGCAATGGCGTTGACATGACCTATTCGGACAGCAATCAGATTACGAAGAACAAAGTAAATTCGAGCACCAACTGCGGCATACGCATGCATCTTTCGGACAGCAACATAGTGGCAGATAACAGTTTTAACGACAATAAATACGGTATCTTCACGTATCGTTCGCATAATAACGTCCTGACAAACAATATGGCATCTATCTGTTGGCTTCGAGCAACGATAACACGCTTACAAACAACACCGTTACGGACAACAACTATGGCATCCTCTTGGATTCTTCAAGCGACAACTGGATCTACAATAGACTTGTTGCAAAATAGCCAACAAATGGAAGAAACAGGTACCACTCCCTACCCGCCCCTCCGATTCAGCGGCACTTCAAATGATAATTCCACAACCCACATGAAATCAACATTGCTTTATCACTAAAAGAATCTTTTTTGTTACGAAACTTATCAGTAGTTATTCGCAGGCGTTTAATTCCGGCGATCACATGCTCTACCCGAACTCTGACGCCACTGATAGCTTTATTCCGCGCCTTCTCTTCAGTCGTCAATTCTTTGCCTCTCGGCTTCTTCTTTGGCATCTTCCGGATAATCCTTATCAATGCCTATGAAGGCCATATCCAGCCATATAGTTATGCTTTCAGGGAATAGCCCTGGCGGAAATAGGTCTTTAAATATACTATAATCGTGCCTTTTACCTTCTTCCGGTGGGTTCAGAAAACCAATTCGTTTGTTCTTATCGGTGATGACAATATTCTTACGAGTATGCGCCTTTTTCTTGCCGGAGTAGTTTTTCTTTTGCTTCGCTTTATCCTTAGGTCTTTGAAGCGGCCTCTCCGTCCCGTCGATGAATAAGTCCTTAACCCCCAGGAATATCTCAAATAACTCATCCAAGCTGCTAATTTCCCTACTTGGCACACCATCTTTTTACCAAGCACGTTCTCCAATATCGGCGTTACTTTCTGGACATTACGGCAGGTATTAGATCGGTCTAGACCAAATAACAGCCCTAAGAGGCCGTCCCACAATTGATTTTGTGCACGAAACAATCGCTTATTTTGGAATTTGATGTCCTATTTGTCTTTCTTTTTCTGACATTTTTGGATTATTAGACAGCCTCCTAAGACATCAAAAGTGGGATAACACTTAAAATAAAAGAGAACGAAAAACAATTTTTCTGATGCTTTTCTCAAATTGCCTATTCTTCCGCCCCCAGGTTTCCCGTTCTCTATTGCCCTGTTCAACTTCACGCTCGTATCTAATCTGCCCCTCGTTTTCTACTTCTTGACCGAAACTCTTCGCCAGGTGATTGAATTCTGATGCGGATAGCCCAGTTGTGGCTCTCATTACCCTATCGTTATTTAAGGCCCTCTTAAGAGATATTATGTTTTATTGATCTTTTCCAATCTAATTAAAAGCCTT
>JAPWVK010000207.1 GCA_029241965.1 Candidatus Methanophagales archaeon | reverse complement strand
TAAGTTGGAACAGCACTTAAAGATCGCGAAACTCAATCATAAGTTCACGCCGATTGATCTGCTATTCAAATACAGCAAGGTCTACCATCTTGAAATACGTGGGCGCGGCATTATCTCTGAGGTTCCAAAGAAGGTGATGGATCTGGATGAAGCACTTGGATTGAATATGTTCCCTAAAATGATTCGAAGTTAAGGTTATAAGAAAAAAAGATATACGTGAAGGAAAACTTTATTTATGTCCTTTAACAAAAGGATAAACGTAATGACGAACGTTGCTGGAGAGATTGCGGGAATAATAAAAGAAGTTATGAATGATGCACTGTTATAAGGGGAAAATCGAATCCGTGATCTTATATGATATAGAAACAGCGGATTTCGGATTTCTGCATCATGTGGGGGATACTGGTCGGGGTCAGTGGCGTGTTGAAAAAGGGGCAAGAGAGTATCTCAAAAACAGAATCATAGATTTAATAATAGGGGAACAAGTCCCAGAACAAGAGATTCGTAACCATGGAACTGAATTGATAAAAGTGCTTGGAAGAGACGGGGAGCGGTTAGCACAAGAGATAACGCTGTGCGATGCAAAAAACAATAGGGGCAAAAAAGCGATTCTTAATGCTATTGAGAACTTATACGGCATGTATGGTGAATCGTTGAATGAACCTTTCATTGTTAAATTCCTTAAAGACACGTTGGATGTGGAAACTCTACCATTGAGCGGATGCGACAGAGAAAGCTTTGGAGAAATAAGAGAGAAGCTAAATGACAAGGAACCGTGGGATCAACTTAGATTATATGTTAAAGAATATAAAAAAGGGAAAAAGTATTTTTACAACGCCCTTCGTGATTTCGAGGGTCTCGGTGATGTGAGGCGTTTTTTCCTGTTTAATGACGGAAATAACAATAAATTTTTTGAGGTGGTTTTTGTGAACCATGATTTTCCTATTTCTGATTCAGGTAACCCTGATGAATATATTGATTTGGTTTTTAAACTTTTTGGAGAAGACGAAGTGCTTCCGGGCGACCTAAACCAGGTGATTTATTTCCTTCGCTCCCGTGATAAAATAAATACTCCATCTGCCGACACCCACTCCCAGTTTAAAGAAAAGTATAATGAACTAGGAGAACTTTTTTCCCTGCTCGCGAATCGAAGTGAAACGATTGAGAATGAGTGAAATTGGGTGATATTCTCCGGATATGCACTAACAGACTGCCAGTAATGGATTTGATTTTGTTTCGTCAACATGGGGAATAAATAGAAGTATCACAGGGGATTTTGAGTGATGCTCCGCGATTTCTTTAGAGAATACTCGTTTCATTGCGTGGAAAAATCCTTTTTTCGCATTCTCTGCAACATATTAGGTCTCAGACCAGATAGATTTTTACTTTTTAGCACACGATAAACATAGACCAATACCTAAAAGCGAAAGAGGGAAGAGTAAAGCAGTTTCAAGCGGAAGTTGTCTTTGACCGAAAGTTTTTTATACTGCAACGTTTAACGTAAATATACAATTAATGTGTGAAGATTTGGAAAGTGATTGGAAAACAGATAGATATTCAGTTGAAATAACAAATGCATGTAGTACACAACCAGTAGCGTTCATCTTTCGTTTAAAGAAAGGTACAGCACGAGGGGATATGAAGCATATAGGTCAACTGAAAGATCCACTAAGTAAGGCAGGAATGACTAAAGAGTGGTTAGCAAACGCGATTGGAATGAGAATAATAGAAAATTCTCATATCCCGCAGAAATGGTTTGAAAAGCAGGCGGAAAAATGAGAAACACAAAGCTGCTCGCTATAACCCTGTTGCTCATCTTTTTGGTGATGATAGCCAATATTGCCATGGGGAACGTTTATTCTAGCTCAGGTCAAAACCCTGAAGATGTTGAGTATACACACGAAGGCAAAACACACTACATACCTGTTTAGAAAAAATGTGCCACCTACATTTTCAGTGAATTTACGAGGCGTGTTTCCTCTTTAAGTAACTCACTCCTGCCAATTTTCTTCAAAGTATCCGTTATCGCCTTCGTTACATTGAGGTACCATGTCTTTGT
>JAPWVK010000206.1 GCA_029241965.1 Candidatus Methanophagales archaeon | reverse complement strand
GGTAAAAATAAAAAATTTCCTTCACCTTGACTATCCCTGTGGCAAGACCACAGGGTATTACGCCAAGGTGATGCTGCTTCGCAGCACCGGAAATTTTTTATATACTTTACAAGGTCACCCTGTGGCAAGCCACAGGGAATTCTCAAGTTAAAAGGAGTGGTGGTTGGAGAAGGGGAAACATACGAAGAAGCACTTGGAGATGTAAAATCTGCCATCAATTTCCATATAGAAACTTTTGTTGCAGAGGTTGCAGTATGAAGTTTCCAAAAGACGCACAAAAAAAGAAATGGAAAAAGTACATCTACCCATATTCATTGAAATGGACGAGGATGATTATTACATAGTAAGTTGCCCGCTGTTCCGGGGTTGTCATTCCTACGGCGAGACGGTAGATGATGCACTGGAGAATATAAGGGAAGTCATAGAGATGTGTCTCGATGAGACAAAGCTCGAAGAGCTTAATAAATTTGTAGGATTCCGAGAACTGGAAGTAACATGAATGAATATGATAGACACTTCGCCTAACATGGCACATAGGGCCCACTTCGTTCGCCAACATTTCGGCAGCGCCGAAAGTTCGGGTACACTGCTAAAAGGTTTTGTGGATGTCCCTTTCATCACGTTATCACTAACCGAACCTTGTGTCTGGCTCACACTATCGGGCTGCAACTTCAAATGCCGCGGCTGTTTTAGCAGTGCTCGCGACCCAATAGGTGAGCCGATGACGGTTGAACGGTTATTAGACTTCATAGAGCAATCAACTCGGGTTTACAATCGCGATACGCCACTGGAAGCAGCAGTAATAACAGGCGGTGAACCTACTCAGGACCGCGATTTTTTGATTGATCTCGTGCGCAATCTCAAAATGCGTGTAGGTCTGAAACACGTTTCGCTATCTACAAATGGGTATTTGCTGGATAGGAGTTATGTAAAGGGCTTGAAAGCAGCGGGTCTCGACGTGGTTAAGCTGGACATAAAAGCGTACACTAACTCAGTCCACAAGTGGTACACAGGATTATCAAATCGCCCGGTACTAAATGCGGTGAGGTATCTCAGTGAATGCAAACTTGATTTCCGAGTGGAAACGGTCTTGATGCCTGGAGTGGTGGATATAGATGAGATTGAGCGAATAGCGATTTTTTTGGCTCAGGTAGACCCACAAATCAGGTATAAAGTTGTTAGGTTTACACCCGGAGAAGCGCGGGAAAAGGTTGCGAGAAGACCGAGTGATGACGAGATACAACTTGCGGTGGATTCCGCATCAAAACACCTGATAAATGTTGCAGGAGGCAAAGCCTGTGTCCAGCAGTTTGCTGCTCCGGAGCAAAGAGAAGCGAAGAAATGGATTCGGGTGTATCCAGATATGGAAACAGAGACTATTGTTGCAAAACCGTTCTTTAAAAAAGAAAGCTTTACCAAAGAAACAATTTGCAGTTTTTAAATTATTTTGCTATACAGACAGAAATCATATAATCAAAAGATAAATGCCTCTGCAAAAAAAACAGGAATACCGATACATTCCGTTCATCACGCTGTCGGAGCTAAAGCCGCGTGTTTGGATTACGCTTTCTGACTGCAATTTCAAATGTCGCGGATGTTTTAGCATTGCTCGTGAGCCCGTAGGCGAGCCGATGACTGTTGGGCAGTTAATAACGCTGGTAAAGAACGCGGCAATTGAATATTATGGCGATACACAACTGGAAGAAGCGGTATTAACGGGCGGTGAATCCACACTGAACCGGCATTACCTCGTGGATTTGGTATCGCATCTAAAGGAATTCGTTGGCTGGATTGTGCTTGACACGAATGGCTACTTTTTGGACGATGCTTACTTGGAAGAGTTAATAGAAGCGGGTTTGACTGAGGTTGTGTTTGACCTGAAGGCGTGGGATGAGAAACTGCATGAATGGTACACAGGCTACACGAATAAACGGATATTGGCGAATATAAGAAATGCCTACGGCAAGGTAAAGCTCGTGGTGAACACCGTGTATATACCGGGGATTGTGGACGATTCAGAAATAGAGAATATAGCGCAGTTTTTAGCTGAGATAGACACAAACGGTGAGATAGATTACCGGATAAACCGATTCAGAGCGGAGTTGAGTCCCGAGCAGATAGCACGGAATCCGTATCCGGAAGAGATAGCGCGTGCTTATTCGATTGTTGCGAAATATATGAAAAGCGCGGTGATAGGCAAGAGTTGCGTACGGGAAAGGGAAATAGAAGTGAAAAGAGGTTGGATGACGGTGTTCCCGGATGGCACAATGAAAAGGCGGACTTTGGATGATTACCGGGAAGAGAACAAGAGGGAGTACCTACCGATAAGGTGAGGGAATTTCGTTTAATGCTCTTTTCGCTTTTTCTTTTGTAATCCAGTATGCCATTAAATATCCAACACACCCGGAAACAAAAGCAGCAAGGATAAGAATTGGTACGTATTTTGGCGGTGCCCACACGCCTGCATGAACACCAATAGCGACCCATGTAATCCCTAAACACGCTACATTCCCAAGACCGCCACCCGTTACACTCATAAATTTGGGTTTAGGCGATTCGGACGCAGTTAACTCCACGAAAACAGCCATTGAAAGCAGTGCTACAATCGCATAAACGCCAAACCAGATTGGTGAAACGATTCCATACCACGGCGCTATAAGCAGGCAAAAAGAAGCGATTAAAAGTGCAGTAACAATTCCTGCATATCTCTTCCTTATCATCGCTTGTGCCAATGCCACCCAGAATACAAATATAAAACCGCCTAATAACGCCATTCCCGCCGCAGGTCCCGGTACGCCAAGCCATTGAGTAAACGCTTTTATCGGAAGATATGTGTTTAATAACGTGCTACCAAGAGCAAACAAAGCTATCGTCCCGAGTTCATATACATCGAAATACGACTTTTTCTCTTTCATCTTTCTTTTTTATAACCACAGATTACACAGATTCTCACAAGATTAGGTGTGAGTTGTCATGTTTTTAGTCCTAACTAAAACCTGACACCTGTTTAACCTTCACCAACCACATTTGCTGCATACCGGATGCACCCCCATATTTTTGATAAACCCTCTATATTCTTGTGACCTCAGAATGTTACCAATTCCACACTCACTCTCAAGCACATTACCCATTGAAAATTCCGGTAGGAAACAGCATGGCGTTAGTTTACCATCATAAGTGACAAACACGCTATACTTAACGATTCTGCAGGGCAAAGAATGTCTCATGGGCAAATAAATCTCAAACTTTAACTCCTTCTTTAAGTCGTTCACCGCATGAAATAATTTTTCCTCCTCGCTTTTCGATACATATTTTACATCAGGGTCTACATTATAAACATTAAAAAGCTGGTGAAGGATAACTGCGTCTATTCCCGCTTCTTTCGCAAGTTTTATCATGTCCGGAATTTCATCATAACTTTCATCGTATATCGTGATGTCAAGATACGCTTTTGGCGTTTTCGAGCCCAATCGCGCCTTTTCGCTTCTCAGCTTTTCCAGCTTAGGTATGAATTTCAGTAATACATCCTTATTGTATATCCCGAAAGCGATTTCTCGCAGACCCGAGTCAAAAATATTACCGATGTTTTCTTTTATCAGCGTTCCATTAGTGGTAAGATTTGTATGCACGCCTTTCGCTTCCGCATATTTTATCATTTCAAATAACGCCGGGTTCAATAGAGGCTCACCCCAGCCGTGTAGTGCAACGTAGCGAAAATTATACGAATCCAATATAAACTTGAAATCATCCTGTGAGAGCGAACCAACAGGCCCTTCAAGATTGCTTTTCATGCACATTTTACAGTTTAAATTACATTTCCGAGTGGGTTCTATTTGCAGTGTTAAATAACTGAACATTCGCTTAAACATTTTTGGTATGGGAAAAAACAAAAAAGGGAGAAGTAGAAGGCGGATTCCCGCTTACTCCTTCTCATCTACCTTTCTAAGGTTTAGTCGTTTTAGTGGATGAATGTAGTTCACAACAAAGACACTGCCGAGAACGACAGCACCTATGACTTTAGTCGCTATTATCACTTGAACAGCGACAACTCCACCCACCGCCGCTACAGTTATTGGTGCGCACATTTTTGGTATATACCTCTAATTTCTTATCTGTATTTTAGATATATTTAATACTTTCGGTTTTTATCTTTATGCCATTTTTGAGAATCTGCAACTTTTTTCCTTTTTCGTCACACGCTCAACCGCACAGCAACAGCTATTGGCTGCTATTACCGCTCACCAGAGGCATGGAATGCATACTACCGTACCCACCCCCTTTACTCTCGCATGCGTTTCCAGGACATTTTCACCACAAACAGAGCATTTCGTTGATGATATTTTTCACCTCGCTTTTGTGGTTGCTTGTTATACAATTAACTTGACTTTCGGAGTTATATAATTTAAAGAAATATGTAACAGCACCATTTTTCCCATCACCGTCTTTCAATTTCCCATAGGCGACATTTCAGGTATTCTGTGAAATGCTGTATAAAAGAGCTAATGTAACTTTGTACCTGTTTAGAAAAAATGTGCCACCTACATTTTCAGTGAATTTACGAGGCGTGTTTCCTCTTTAAGTAACTCACTCCTGCCAATTTTCTTCAAAGTATCCGTTATCGCCTTCGTTACATTGAGGTACCATGTCTTTGTT